>NZ_JACAOM010000080.1:1689-68051 GCF_013386245.1 Pseudomonas sp. 21615526
CCACCACCCCCAGAGCAATCAGCACAAACCCCACCAGAATCCCCCCGGCATTGATGAACACCTGTGGATAACCCAGGGTGTCCACGTTAATGAACGGGTACTGATACAGCCCCCACACATACCCGCGCAACAACGCATAGGCGAAGTACACCACCGGGTAAATCACCCACAGCCCGATGTGTTTGAGGCGTAGGCTGCCCTTGGGCACGCACCACCACCAATACGCGACAAATACCAACGGCATCACGTCGTGCAGCAGCTCGTCCGCCACAAACTGCACCCCCGCAGGCTGCCACATGTGGCGCAACAACAGGCTGTAGGCGAGGCTGACCACGACAATGCTCACGGCAATCCCGCTGCTGACTACGGGCCCGAGGAAGAACCGGCTCGCCGCGGTTGGCCGTTGCACCCACGCATGGGTCAACACCACCGCCACCAGGGTGTTGGTGAGCACGGTGAAGAAGCTGAAGAAATTCACCAGGCCCGGCAACAGGCTGGCGCCATCGACCCAGCGGAAGTAGAAAATGATGTACTGCTGCAGCGCCAGGCCGGCCCAACCGCCGAGGGCTGCGAGGCCGATAAGGTGACGTTTCACCTCAGTCCTCGACCGGTCGCTTGGTGCGCATCAACTTCACGTACAAACCTTCGACCTTCTCCCGCGCCCACGGGGTCTTGCGCAGGAACGACAGGCTCGACTTGATGCTCGGGTCACTGGAAAAACAGCGGATGTTGATGCGCTCGGCCAGGCCTTCCCATTGGTAATGCGCCACCAGCGCGGTGAGGACCTGTTCCAGGGTGACGCCGTGCAGTGGGTCTTTGTTTGTCGCGGTCATGCCGGGCCTTTTGTGCAGAAAAGAAGAAAACGAAGCCGCGCACCTTAGCGGACGGGCCGTGCGGGTGGAAGCGTTGCCTTCACTATAGGCCACTGTTCGATCGTTCCCACGCCCTGCATGGGAATGCCGAATTGGACGCTCTGCGTCCCTCGGTCGACGCAAGTTTTAACCCTGCGCAATGGTGACGCAGAGCGTCACGGCATGCATTTCCACGCAGAGCGTGGGAACGATCAGCGTGGGAGTGATCGAGCGGGGTTTGGGAAAGTTCCCCTTGGCAGGGAAAAAGTGATGTTATATTGTAACGATAACTATCAAAGGGTATCGAATCCCTTACCGTTTTCAGCCTTCTCTTTTTGCCGTTTGCCAAGGAACGACCGATGTCCCTCTCTTCTCTCTGGCGCCTCACCCCGCTGGCCGCCGCCCTGTTGATCACCTCCCAGGCCAACGCCCTGGAACTGCAACCTCAAGTCATCACCGGCAACCCGTTGGGCAGCGAAACCCTCGCCTCGCCCACCACCGTGCTGGAAGGCGATGACCTGACCCTGCAACAAAAAGGCAGCCTGGGTGAAACCCTGAACAAGCAGCCCGGTGTGTCGTCGTCGTACTTCGGCCCGGGGGCCAGCCGGCCGATCATTCGTGGCCAGGATGGTGACCGCATTCGCCTCCTGCGCAACGGAGTCGGCGCGCTGGATGCCTCGTCGTTGTCCTATGACCACGCCGTGCCGCTGGACCCGGTCAACGTCGACCGCATTGAAATCGTGCGTGGCCCGGCCGCCCTGCTCTATGGCGGCAGCGCCATCGGCGGCGTGGTCAATACCTTCGACAACCGCATCCCCACCGAAGCCATCGAAGGCATTCACGGGGCCGGTGAATTGCGCTACGGCGGCGCCGACACCACCCGCAGCAGCGCCGGCAAACTGGAAGCCGGCAACGGCACCTTCGCCTTGCACCTGGACGCCAGCGCGCGGGAATTCAACGACCTGAAAATCCCCGGCTTTGCCCGCAGCCGCCATGCACCGCCAAGCGACGACGGTGAAGGCAAGAACGGTCGCCTCGGCAACAGCGACGGACGCCAGGACGGTCGCCTCGGCAACAGCGACGGACGCCAGGACGGTGGTGCAGTCGGCGGTTCCTACACTTGGGACGACGGTTACGCCGGGCTGTCCTACAGCAACTACGACAGCAACTACGGCTCCCCGGCCGAGCAGGACGTGCGCATCCGCATGAAGCAGGATCACTACGCCTTTGCGTCCGAAATCCGCAACCTGCAAGGCCCGTTCACCTCGGTCAAACTCGACGCCGGCTATACCGACTACAAGCACATGGAAATCGAAGGCGGCGAGACCGGTACCACCTTCAAGAACAAGGGCTATGAAGCCCGGGTGGAAGCGCGACACTTGCCGATCGGGCCGTTCAACGGCGTGGTGGGCGCCCAAGTCAGTCGCAATGAATTCTCGGCCCTGGGTGAAGAAGCCTTCGTGCCGCAGACCGATACCAACGCCGGCGCGCTGTTTATCCTCGAAGAAATGCAGGCCACCGAGCGCCTCAAGCTGAGCCTCGGCGGGCGCCTGGAACACACCAACGTCGACCCGGACGGCAAGGGCAACGCACGCTTCGCCAATGCCGACAAATCCGCCGACTTCACCGCCGGCAGCCTGTCGTCCGGCGCGGTGTACACCCTCACGCCGATCTGGTCCCTGGCCGCCACCCTCGGCTACACCGAACGTGCCCCGACCTTCTACGAGCTGTATGCCAACGGCGCTCACGTCGCCACCGGCACCTACGAACTGGGCGACGCCAACCTGTCGAAAGAAAAAGCCGTGTCCAGCGACCTGGCGCTGCGCTTCGACAACGGCACCCACAAGGGCAGCTTCGGCGTGTTCTACAGCCACTTCTCCAACTACATCGGCCTGCTGGGCAGCGGTCGCACCTTGAATGACGAAGGCGAGGAAGACGCCGGCGGCATCCCTGAGTACAAATATTCCGGTGTGCGTGCGCGTTTCGCAGGCTTTGAAGCCCAGGATCACATCAAGCTGGGGGAAGGTGCCTACGGCAAGTTTGCGCTGGAACTGTCGGGCGACTACACCCGTGCAACCAACCTGGACACGGGTGAAGCGTTGCCCCGCATTGCGCCGTTGCGTTTGAACAGCGGCCTCTTGTGGGAACTGGATCGCTGGCAGGCGCGGATTGACGTTGAACACGCGGCGGGCCAGGGCCGGGTGCCGGATAACGAAAGCGGCACCGACGGCTACACCACCTTGGGCGCCAGCGCCGGCTACCGCTTCAATGTCGGCGGCAGCCAGTGGCTGGCGTTCGTCAACGGCGAGAACCTGACGAACCAGACCGTGCGCTACGCCAGTTCGATCCTGCGGGACATCGCCCCGGCGCCGGGTCGAAGTGTGCAGGTCGGGTTGCGCACCACCTTCTAACTGACTGCACTCGGTTAAAACTGTGGGAGCGGGCTTGCTCGCGAAAGCGCAGTGTCAGTCAATACATGGGTGACTGACTCACCGTCTTCGCGAGCAAGCCCGCTCCCACATTGACTGTGCCCACTTCGAACAGGTGGTGGGGTTAGTACCGCGCATCCACGGGCTTACCCCCCTTCGGCCAGTCCTTCACCTTGTCCGGGAAATCCGGACGAGGTTGTTGGGAGAAGTACGCTGCCACATCCACCGCCTCCTGATCCGACAACCCGCCCTGCCCCAACGGGAATTTCTCGTGGAAACCGATCGGCATGTTGCGTTTGACGAACGCCGCCGCCGTGTACAGCCGCGCCATCCCCGCCCCGATATTGAACGACTGCTCGCCCCACAACGGCGGGTACACCAACTCGCCATCCGCCCGCGTCAACCCTTGGCCATTGTCGCCATGGCACACCGCGCATTGCCGGGCGTACACCTGCCTGCCATTCTGCATATCCGGCTTGATCGCCGGGTCGACCTTGCCCACCCCGCGCCCGGCGACTTTGTCTTCGGGCCTGGTGTTGTTTTTCATCCAGTCGAAGTACGCCACCATCGCCTGCATATCCGCCGATTCCGCTGGCAACGGCTTGCCATTCATCGAGCGACGGAAGCAGCCGTTGATCCGCTCTTCCAGGCTCACCACCTTGCCCGCACGCGGCGCATAGCTCGGGAAAAATGCCGAGACGCCCACAAACGGCGAACCATCCGCCACGGTGCCGGCGTTGAGATGGCAGCTGGTGCAGTTCAGCGAGTTGCCCACGTTATTGGGCAGCAGTTCCTTGGTCTGCAGGTGCAGGCGCATGCCGCGTACCACCTGATCGGCATTCGGCGCCGCCAACAATTCGGCCAGGCGTGGGGTTTCAAACGCTGAAGAGTCGGTGGTGACCGGGTTGAGCTGGCCGCGCATTTTCTTCACTTGGGCAGCCGTGACAGGCGTACCTTCGTTGCCCCAACTGCTGCGCACGAAACTGAGGATTTCAGCGATTTCCTGATCCGCCAACCGCGCAAACCCAGGCATGGTGTAGATCCGTGGATGGGCTGCGGTCTCGGCGGTTTCCCAACCGGTGAGGGTGATGTGCAGCAGTGACGTCGGGTTGTTCGAGGCAACGCTCGGGTTGCCGGCCAACGGCGGGAACAGCCCTTTCACCCCGCCGCCATCGCTGCGGTGGCAGTCACTGCAAAACTGCATATAGCCCAGGCCACCACGGCTGGTGAACAAGTCCTTGGGCGGTGCGGCGGGTTCGTGGGCCACGGCGGGCATCGGCAGGTCGTCCTTGCCCGGCGGCAGGGATTTGAGATACGTCGCGATGGCGGTCAAATCGGCATCGGTGAAGTGTTGGGTACTGTGATGAATCACATCCGCCATGTTGCCCGCGACCGTGGCAAAGCGGTTCTGCCCGGTCTTGAGCAATTGCACGGTGTCGTCCACCGTCCACAGGTTGCGCAGGCTCAAGGCGCGCCAGTGCTCGACAGTCTCCCCGGCCAGGTAATGCCGGCCACTGCGGCCCGCGTCGCTCAGGGCTTTTTCCTGGAAGGCGATGCCGCGCGGGGTGTGGCACGAGCCGCAGTGGCCCAGGCCCTGGACGAGGTAGGCGCCACGGTTAAGCACGTCATCCTTCGCCGGGTCCGGCACGAATGGTTGCTTGTCGAGAAACGCCAAATTCCACAGCGCCAGGCCCCAGCGCTGGTTGAACGGGAAGCCCATCTCGGCGTCCAGGTTGGGTTTGTTCACCGCCTCCACGCCCTGCATCAGGTAGGCGAACAAGGCGCGCATGTCGCCTTCGCTCATCTTCGCGTAGGACGGGTAAGGCATCGCCGGGTACAGGTTCTGCCCGGCCGGCGTCACGCCTTCACGCATCACCCGGTCGAACTGCTCGAAGGTGTACTGGCCGATGCCGGTATCACGGTCCGGGGTGATGTTGCTCGAATAGATCGTGCCCATCGGCGTGCCCAGTTCCAGCCCGCCGGCCATCTGCGCGCCTTGCCTGGCGGTGTGGCAGGCGATGCAGTCGCCCAGTTGGGCAACGTATTTGCCCTGTTCGATCAGCGTGGGGTCGGCTTCGTTGGCGTGCAGGGGAAGGGACAGGCACAGCACCACCCCCACAAGGCCCAGACGTGACAGGGGAAAAATCATCGCACTATTCCTTTAATAACCCGGCCTGGGGCGGTCCCCTCGGCGCAGGTCTGCAATCGTTTTTATTGGGTCATCAGGCAGATAACCGGGGCATGGCCAGCCCCAGCTTCGTTGTAGCGGATTTTTTGCGCGCGGCCCTTGATGTGGATCAGGCGGCATGTTCTACAGTGGAACTGAAATTGACTAATTGACGCGGGCATCGATGTCGGCGAGGAGAGCAAGGATGCGTTATTCACCCTTTGTGGGGCGCATTGGCGGCGAATCCGTCAGTGCCTGGGATATTCACTACGCCGCCGCCGAAGCCCAACTGCGTGGCGAAGACGTGATTGTGCTCAGTGTCGGCGACCCGGATTTCGCCACACACAGCGCGATCTGTGAAACCGCCGTGGACGCCCTGCGCGCCGGCGACACCCACTACACCCCTGTGCTCGGCCGCCCGAAACTGCGGGAATCCATCGCGGCCCGCCAGAGCCTGCTGCAAGGGATTGCGGTGCACGCCGACAATATCGCCCTGGTCGCCGGCGCGCAGAATGGCCTGTTCGCGGCCTGCTTGTGCCTGTTCAGCCACGGCGATGAAGTGCTGGTGCCAGAGCCGATGTACCTGACCTACGAGGCCTGTGTCCAAGCCTCGGGGGCACGCATTAGAACCGTCGAACAACCGGCCGCCAACGGCTTTCGCCTGACCCGTACCGCGCTGCAAGCCGCGATTACCGACAAGACCCGGGGCATCGCCCTCGCTACACCGTGCAACCCCACCGGCAATGTCTACTGCCGCGAAGAGCTGGAAGCCGTCGCCGAAGTGGCACGCGCCCACGACCTGTGGGTGATTTGCGATGAAGTGTATGGGCAGCTCATCTATGACGATCAACACCTGAGCATCAGCGCGTTACCCGGCATGGCCGAGCGCACGGTGGTGCTCAACAGCCTGTCGAAAAGCCACGCCATGACCGGCTGGCGGGTTGGCTGGGTGGCCGGCCCGCCCACATTGATCAACCATCTGGAAAACTTGCTGCTGTGCATGATTTACGGCCTGCCAGGGTTTATCCAGGCGGCGGCGCTCAAGGCACTGGAACTGGATGAGGCCTTGGTCAGCGATGCCCGTGCGGTGTATCGGCGCCGGCGTGACCTGGTGGTGAACGCGTTGAGTGCGATCAGCGAGCTGGACTGCCGAGTCCCCCAGGCGGGCATGTTCATGCTGGTGGACGTACGCCGCACCGGGCTCAGCGGCCGGGAATTCGCCTGGCAACTGTATCGCCAGACCGGCGTATCGGTGCTTGACGCCCAAGCGTTTGGCCCCAGCGCCGAAGGGTTTGTGCGGGTTTCGTTTACCGTCGCCGATGACACCCTCAGGGAGGCCTGCCAGCGCATTGCCGGCTTCGTCGAAGGGCTTGGGGCCGACGCCGCGCCTTTACGTGATCGCCGATAACGGGCATAAAACGCCCTTTGCCCCGTTCGAAGGACTGCCATGTCTCAAGGATTGACCTATCGCCAGGCGCACCTGGATGACCTGCACACCCTGTGCGTGCTGGGCCAGCCGCTGAACCGCCTGCACCACCAGGAACGGCCCGATATCTACCGTGACGCCACCGACCAGGTGGAGCGCGACCAGTCCCATTGGCGGCCCTGCCTGACCAGCCGGGTTCAGGCGGTGTTTCTTGCCGAGCAGCACGGCGTTGGTGTTGGATTTATCACCGCGCAAATCATCGAGACCGCCAGCCCGTTGTTGCAGCCGCTGCGTGTTGCCAGGATCGGCTCGATCTGCGTGCTGGAGGCACACCGCGGCCAGGGCATTGGCCGTGAACTGATGGCGCTCGCCGAACGCTGGGCCATCCGCCAGGGCGCCCGGGATTTGCGCCTGACCGTCTGGGCCTTCAACGAACCGGCGCAGCGGCTGTACGAGGAATTGGGCTACGAAAAACGCGCCTTCGAAATGGGCAAGCGCCTCGGTTAAATCGATGGACAAGCCACGCGCGGCCCGGCGAATATCGACGCCCAACTTCATCAGGCACGGACGCTGACCATGCTCGACATTCTTCAGGGCACGCCCCTTTGGGTGTACGCCGTTTATCTGTGGATCTGCTGGTACGGGATCAAAGCCACCCGCGGCAGCCGCGAAAACCACCGGTCACTGGTTATCCTGCCGGTGGTGCTGGTGATCTGGTCGCTGTTGTCCATTGAGCATTCAACGCTGTCGATCGGTTGCTGGCTGGGCGGTGCCGCCGTGGGTTGCCTGGTGGCGATGGCGATGTTCACCGCCAAGGGTGCAAGCCTCGATGGCCACACGCTGGTGCTGCCCGGCACCTGGAAAATCCTGCTGATCTCCCAACTGTTCTTCGCCGTGAAGTATTACCTCGGTTACCAGCACGCCGTGCACCCGTTGCTGTCGAGCACCGCGCCAATGCTGGCCCTGACGGGCGGGGCTTCGGGTTTTACCGTTGGGCTGTTTTGCGGGCGGGCGATCAAGCTGCAGCGGGCGTTGGCATCATTCAACCGCGATGAGGGCATTGTGCTGCCTTGACCTGATCCCCCTCCCCGCTGAAAATGCGCGACGCTTTTCCCGTCTCCCCGTTTACTGAAGTAGTGAAATTTCAATGTCTGATTCCCGCACCGAAGAATCCGTAGTCGCCTTGCAATCCAAAGCTGAATACGAAAACGCCATCAATCTTTCACAGCACGTGCCGGCGGCCAAGACCATCAGTGAAATGGTGCTGGACGCGTTCCACACCTCCAAGGAAAGCGACCAGATCCGCGAGCTGCGCGTGGCCATCCGCCAGGCCCACGACGCTTTCGACGACGACAAGGCCTACGACCTGATGGGCGAGCTCAAGCAGCTCAAGGACGCCGAAGCCGCCGACAACGCCGCCCTCGAAGACCTGAACAGCAAGTTCTCCATCAGCCGCATCCTGTCCAGCTTCAAGGACGACCCGGAGTTTCAGGAGCTGGTCTACGGCCTGGCCCTCAAGGTGCTGAACCAGACCCACCAGGCCATCAGCAACCCGAGCGCCGGCAAAGGCAAGGCTTCCCGCCCGAAGAAGGAAGTGGAAGTGTTCGCCATCAGCAAGGACGGTATCAGCGTCACCCTGCCGCTGCGTTCGCCGCGCTCCAAGCCGAACGTGGACCGTGAGGCGTTTGAGTTCCTCGGTTTTACCTTTGTCGGTGAAGGAGACGAGGCGGAACTGGAAGTTGAAACCTTTGTGGATAACTCGGGCGCCGAGCAGCCACTGACGCGTAAAAGCATCATTACGGCATTGCAGCAGCAAACCGCATTTGATGGCTACAGCATCGCCCAGCAGTAACCCGATCTAAATGTGGGAGCGGGCTTGCTCGCGAAGACGCTGGGTCAGTCACGTATGCATTGACTGACACTCCGCTTTCGCGAGCAAGCCCGCTCCCACATTTGACCTGCGTCGCAGCGAATTCAGCGTACGACCTGAGCCGCAAACACCTCGCGAAACCGCTTCATCTCATCAGCATTCCCCACGGTGACCCGCACCCACTGCGGCCAGTTTTGCCACACGCGCCCTATCTTCACGCCCTGCTCGCCCAACCGCTCGATGACCTGTTCCGCCGGACGGCGTACATCAATCATGAAGCAGTTGCTGTGAGACGCCGTGCAGGTGAATCCGCGGTTTTTTAGCCAGGCCACCGTCTCATCCCGCAACTGGGTATTGAGCGCCTTGCGCGCCGGCACCAGTTGCGTATCCGCAAGGCTGGCGCGGGCGGCCAGCAGGCTGGCGGCCGCCGGCACGTTGTCCCCGCCAAACACCGCCAGTTGTTCCAGCAGCTGCGGATGACCGATCGCAAGCCCCAGGCGTGCGCCGGCCAGGCCATAGATTTTCGAGAACGTGCGCAGCACCAGCAAGTCATCATGGTCCTTGACCCACGCCACACAACTGGGTGCGTCACTGAAGTCGATGTAGGCCTCGTCCACCAGCAAAATGCTGCCCTGGGGTTTGCGCGCCAGTGCCTGTTCGATGGCCTTGGCGGGTGTGAGGGTGCCGGTGGGATTGTTCGGGTTGCAGAGGTAGATCAGGCCGGGCTGGCGGTCCACGGTGAGCATGGCGGGAAGGTCATGGGCGTGATCGGCGGTGAGGTCCACTTCATGCACCCTGGCCTTGCACGACTCGGCTGCCTGGCGCGGAACTTCGTAGGAAGGCGTGGCCATCACCAGGCTGCGGGTTTCGCTGGTAAACGCCAGCACCGCGTAGCGCAACGCAGCCATGGAGCCGGCGAACACCGCCACCTGTTCCTCCAGAATGCCCTGCTGTTTGGCAAACTGTTCGACCAGCGCGTACATGTCCGGGTACGGGTAGCGCCCCGAGGTGGCGATGCCGCGCTGCATGGCCTGCCGCGCAGCCGGCGACGGCCCGTAGGGGCTTTCGTTGTAGTTGAGCAGCACCTCGGGCGCCGCCACGGCGGGGCTTGCCTCAGCCCAGTCCAGGCGACCCAGCAACGGCAAGGCCGCGCCCAGTGCGATCAGGGAACGACGACTCACGTTGACCATGAAGACCTCTCCTTGTCGGCTCGCAGCTTCAGGTGCGGGATTCGCCCCCGTTCCTGCAATTGGGTATGACGAGGAAAACAGCCGGTGATTTACCCAACCAACAAAAAGCCCCGCACTTCATACCGAAGGCGGGGCTTTTGCGTTTCCGTCTAGTTGGAATGAAAACGCCGGTTCAACGCGATCCGCTTGGCCTCCACTGCCCGCAGGTGTTGGTGGTGACGGCGCCACAGCAACAGCACGATGATCAGCAACAGCACCACCAGGCCACCGCCCCACAGCAGGTACGGCATGGCCGTGATCAACAACGGCGCATCCCCACCGCGACGCAGGCTGGTGACTTCTTCGGAACTGACGCTCAGCGCCGGGTTGCCGAAGGTTTGCAGGCTGTAGTTGGCGATGGCGGCGATTTGCGCGTCGTTCAGGTCACCGCCCAGGGCCGGCATGCTCACGGCGCCGTCGGCACCTTTGCGGTCGATGCCCGCGATGATCGCCATCACCAGGTTGTTGGCCTGGTTGCCGTTGAGCGCGGTGTTGAGGCTCAGGGACGGGTAGAACTTGTCAGCCGAGCCCTGGCCATCGCGGCCGTGGCAGCTGGAGCAGGCCGAGTTGTAGAGGCGTGCGCCATCCAGGCCAGTGGCATCGGCCAGTGAGGCTTGATCGCCCTGGCCGGTTTCCAGGGTGCTCATGTCCACCGGCTTGACGTCACGCACCACCCGCTCGGTTTGCCCGGGATCGCGGATCGGCGGCACGCTGTGCAGGTAGGCGGCCATGGCATGCAGGTCGCTGTCGCTGAGGTAGCGGAAGCTGTTTTCCACGGCTTCGGCCATGCCGCCCGCGGCTTGGGCCTTGTCGGCGAGGTGACCGTTTTTCAGGAAGTTGACCAGGTCGTCCTCGCTCCAGTCGCCGAGGCCACTGACCTTGTCGGAGGTGATGTTGGGCGCGACCCAGCCCCCCAGTTTGGCGCCGGCCAGGTACTGGCTGTTGTCCTCGGCCATCAAGGCATTACGTGGGGTGTGGCAGGCGCCGCAGTGGGCGAGGTTGTCCACCAGGTACTGGCCGCGACGGGTCTGTTCGGTGGCGCCGGGCTTGGGCACAAAACCCTGGCTGTCGAGGAACACCAGGTTCCAGCCGAACATCAGTTGGCGGATGTTGAACGGGAACGCCAGGTGCGTTTCCGGCACTGGCTGGTCCACGGCTTTGACGCCCTGTTGCAGGTACACATACAAGGCGTGGATATCGTCATCGCTCATACCCTGGTAAGAGGTGTAGGGCATCGCCGGGTACAGGTGCTGGCCCTTGGCGTTGATGCCTTTGCGCAAGGCGTCCGCCAGTTGTTGCTCGGTGTAGTCGCCGATGCCGTAGGCCTTGGACGGGGTGATGTTGCTGGAGATGATCTTGCCCATGGGCGAGTCGATCACATACCCGCCGGCCAGCGGCGCGCCGCCATTCTCGGCGGTACGGTGGCAGGCTTCGCAGTCGCCGGCACGGGCGACATACGCACCTTTCTGGATCAGCGCGGCAGTGTCTTCAGCGGCAAACACCGGCAACGCGGTGAGCAGCAAGGCCAGCAATGGAAATTTAAGCAATCCCATGACCTAGACCTCCCGCGCAATGATGTCGGCCATACGGATACTCAGCGCCACGCCGGCCAGGGTCGGGTTGATGGTGCCGGAGGCCGGTATCACCCCGGTGGTGGCGAGAAACAGGTTGGCGTGGTCGTGGGTGCGGCACTCGTGGTTGACCACCGAATCCTTGGGGTTGGCGCCCATGATCACGGTGCCCATCAGGTGGTCGCGGTTCTGGTAGCCGGTGTTGTCTTCCACCACCGTGCCGCCCATCAGCTGCACGAAGTGCGCATAGTCTTCAGTGACGCCGGCCTTGGCCGCCTTCACGTAGTCGCCCACCTCGTAGTTGACCACCAGCATCGGAATGCCCAGGGCGTCCTTGCGGGTGCGGCTCGGGCGCACGGTGTTGGTCTGCAATGGCAGGGTTTCATACACGGTAGAGACGTCGACCCAACGCGCCGCATCGTGGCGGATGCGTTCGTCCAGCTCCTTGCCGTACACGCCCTGGGCGATCAGCCGCTTGGCCACGGCAATGTTCGGCACGTTGTTGGAGATCGAGTGTTTGACCGAGGCCCGCTCCTTGCGGAACTCGCCGTCGCGGCGGTTGAAAATCCCGCCCTGCTGCACCGCGCCGCGTCCCGGCCACAACGGCTCGTCGGCGATAAATTGCAGGCCTTGGCCAGTGTGGTCCATCAGGTTGCGACCGACCTGGTCGGAGGAGTTGGCCACCTCGGAAATCAGCAGCAGCTTGGGGGTTTCCAGACCGTGGGCGGCAACGATGAAGTACTTGGCAGTGAGCCGCACATCAGCGCCGGTGGAGCTGCGGTAATGGATCGCGACGATCTTGTCGTCCGCGCCTTTTTCCAGCTTGTAGGCGGTGGCGTCGGTGATCAGCTTGGCGCCGGCCTGTTCCGCATGGCGGGCGTGCACGTCGCCGCTGTACATCGCGCCAATGGGGCAGACCGGCATGCAGTTGTTGTTGCCGCTGCACGCCGGGCGCCCGTCGTAGGGTTCAGTGGCACGGCCATTGGGCTCATGGATAAAGTGATACCCCGCCGGTGCCATGCGTTCGCGCAGGCGCTGGAACAGGTAGGTATCACCTTCCGGCGCCATCGGGTACGGGCTTGAGCGTGGCGGGAAAGCGCCGCCGCCCTGCCCGCTCTGGTCCTGGGTGTCACTGCCGCATACGCCCAGGGCAATTTCCGCACGCACGTAATAGGGTTCCAGCTCGCTGTATTCCAGCGGCCAGTCGCGACCTACGCCGTAGAGCGTCTTGAGTTTCATATCGTTGGGCAAGTAACGCCAGCACGCTGCCGCCCAGTGCCAGGTGGTACCGCCCACCAGTTTCAACATGCCGGGGCGGAACTCGAAAGAACCGGTGTTCTCGATGTATTGCTCATCATAAGAATGATGGGCCCACGGTTCATTCGGATAGGGTGAGTTGTAATTGCCCTTGTTCGACGAATTACGGAAGTTCTCGACTATCTTCCAGCGGGGAATATGTTCACCGGCTTCCAGAATAATCACTGACTTGCCGTGCCTGGCCAATTCAAATGCTGCGTTACTGCCTAATGCGCCGGAGCCAACCACAATGACATCGGCGTCAAAATCCTGATTCATAAAAGTGCCTTGTCTTAGTCGTTGGCCAGCGTGGCCGGAGGATTGACCCAGTAATTGGTTTTTCCCCGGGAGTACGTCGGGATCACCGTGGCGTCCGCGGTCGGCGCATAGGCCAGGGCGCCGGTGAAGGTGACCAGCCGCGTGCCGTCGGTGGCGCGCAGGGACACCGGCGTGCCGGTGTAGCCCAGGTACCAGGCGGAGACGATTTTCTGCGTCGTGTCCTTGATCACCGGGTCGGCGTAGAACGGGCTGCCGGACAACTGGCCGACGTTGCGCAAGTGATGCTGGCCAACCTTGCTCCACAAGGCTTTGATCTTCTCGGGGAATGCAGGGTCGTTCCGGGTGCACTGGGCCAGGATGCGCAAGGACAAGGCGGCATCCAGGTTCGAGCGTTCGAGGAGGAACATCGACAGTTGGCGGAAGGATTCAATGTCGTCGCTGGCGGCGCTGCTGACTTCCTGCGCCAGCGCGGCACCTGCCCACAGCGGGGCAAACAGGCCAGCACCGGTCAAGGCTGCGCCTGAATACAGGAGTTTTCTTCGGGTTATCACGGGATATCTCCTCATGAGTCGAACAACTATCGGCGCACGGGCCTAGTTCGACTTCACTGCAAAAGGCTGAGTACTTCGTTCACGGAGGTTGAACGGACTTTAAGAGCCCTTTTTATAACTGCCAGGAGAACGCCAAGCTGTCGTGCAGCTTGTTAATGATGAGAATGAGCAACAACGCGACCGTCTATAACAGCCGCTTAAACACCGTACAGCAATTTATCCTGCAATAACATGAAACATCCATTTGGATGTTTGCTCAGTTGTGCAGGTAATCCGCGAGGGGATACTTCGCGCACAAGGCTTGAGCCTGCAAGCGCAGTGATTCCTGTGCATTCGGATCCAGGGTGAACTTGTGCTCGTTGAGGGGCGTGACCGCATCGAGTACCCGGCACACCAGTTCGACGACCTGCCGACATCCATCGGCGTCGAGCTGGCGTTGCGCCAGGGAGCCGGTGCCGATACACAACCCGCCAGCGACGAATGATGGTCGCGTCTCTCCCGGTGCGCGATGCTTGTCCACGATGATGCCGCACTGCTCCAGCGCCGCCTGGGCGATGGCGCCGGTGATGCCGCCACGCAAGCGAATCAGCACCGAGTGGTTTTCACTGCGCCCGCCCACCACCTCGTAGTCACAGGCCTGGAACGCGTTGGCCAGTTCGTCGGCCGTGGTGCGAATACGCGCCATCCAGGCGTCGAAATCCGCGGACATGGCGTAGCCGAACGCCGCCGCCTTTGCCGCGATCATGTTGAAGGCCGGTGCGCCCTGCATTCGTGGGAACACGGCTTGATCGAGGAGCCGGCTGAAGCTGGTCTTAAGGCCCGGCACCTTGGTTTCGGCGTCGCGACCGGAAAGGATCAGGCCGCCACGCGGGCCGCCCAGTTGTTTATGGGTGCACAGCGTAGTGACGTGGGCTGCGTCGATCGGGCTCGGATGGCGCCCGGTGGCGACCAGGCCGGCGATGGTCGAAATGTCCGCCAGCAGGATCGACCCGGCTTCGTCGGCAATCCCACGCAAGCGCGCGAAATCAATGGTGTGCGAGTAGGCCGTCGCCCCGCAGATGATCACGCGCGGGCGATGGGCCAGCGCCAGTGTGCGCACCTGGTCGTAGTCGATAACACCCTTGGAGGTAGTGCCGTACCGGAGCGCCTTGTAGTTCGCGCCGGTGAACGCGACGGGGCTGGCGTGGCTCAGATGCCCGCCATGATCGGGGGCCATGCCGAGCACGGTGTCTCCCGGCTCCAGCAAGGCCGCCAGTACCTGATAGTTGGCAGTCGACCCCGAGTGTGATTGCACGCCGGCGTATTGCGCACCGAACAGCTCACGCGCTCGGCGCACAGCCAGGGCTTCGACCCGGTCGGCATTCTCGCAGCCGGCGTGATGACGCCAGCCGGGCGTGCCCTCGGCGGTCACGTTGACCAGCAGCGAGGCGGACGCCGCCAGGATATTCGGCCTCACTGCGCAGGACGAAGCGGCCAGCGACAGCGTCTGGTGTTGGCGCGTGACTTCCGCATCCAGCAACGTTGCCAGCTCCGCGTCTTCTGCCCGTAGATCCGCCAGCCCTCGTTGCAGCAGGTCGGCCTGGTGGGTAAGTGGTTGCGTGTCGACTGCCATTGTCCTGTGTTCCTTCCCTGAAAATCCCGTGCGCCTTTCCGTTGGGCGCAGGGCAATTAAGCAGAAAAATGAACATTTTCCAAATTAAATGATTCTTTTTGGCCGCACACAGGGGGACAAGACGCGGTTTTTCCTGGCTGGATGATGGCCAATCGCCAAAAAACTGATCACGGTCTTTATTCTTGTGGCAGGCGCATGCAACACTTCGCGCCGCGGCGAAGTACGCACCCCCAGCGCAACATGGACGCTCTGTGTAGAACATAAGGAAGTGGTGGGCATTTGATTCACAGAAAAGAACGCACCGAGTATTTGAAGAGCAATATCAAATACCTGATCAAGAGCCGCGGAGAGACGCAGCTGTCGTTGTGCAATGCGGCCGGCCTGACCAGAACCACGATCTACAACATTCTGGAAGGCAAGGTCGTCAACGTACAGCAGTCCACCATCCGCAAGATCTCGGATTTCTTCGGCGTTTCCTATGAAGAAATCGAGACCCTCGACTTCGAAGAAAAAGAGATCATCGACAGCAGTATTTCCCCCCAGGGCAACATGAACCCTGCTGCCGTGCCGATCATCAAGCAAAGCCAGGTCATGGCCAGCATGGACAAGCGCATTGGCGAACTCGCCACGCTGTACCCGCTGACCTACTACTTCGGCACTTCCTACAACTTGATAGCCGTGCTGCTGGAACATGCGATTGCCGGTGTCAACGAGCCGGGCGATTTGTTGATCGTGCAGAAAGGGACGTCGAGCGACGACAAGGAAAAGTTGGTGTACGACAGGCTCAGCAAAAAACTATTTATCACGGATCAAGCGTGTGTCAGCTCGGATCGTATCTGTGTGGTGGGAGATATCATCGAGGAGCGCTTCAATGACAACGTATGAGCACGAAGTCGAGAACAGCAAATACAAGTTGCTGGGGTTCGAGAATGACAAGAGCCTGGCGGTGATCATGGTGATCGCCACGGGCAAGATCATTCGGATAAAGCTGAGCGAAGTGCTGAACAGCGAAATCATGGACAATTTAAACAAAATGGAAGTCAAGAACATGTACAAGAAGTTCTACTCACAGGGCGGAGCGCTGACCGCGTACGACCTCAACGACCGCAACGAGAACTCATGGATGATTTACATCATCCTGAACCTGCTGCTCTTTACGTTCTATATCTTCACCAGCATCGCCGCGACCAAACCTATCTACTTGGAGTCTCTGGGCATTATCGTCACGCCCGGCACGTTCCTTTACCCGCTGACGTTTCTGATCGTGGACTTGCTCAACGAACAATTCGGCCTGCGGCTGGCGAGACGGGCCATCCTGTTTGCGTTTGCCAGTAACGCGATGATCATCATCCTGCTCTACGGCTCGACCTTCCTCCCCGGCTTGCCAGGCTGGAAGCTCGACGGGCCTTACAACGACGTGATCATCCAGGTGTCGTCGGTGCTCATCGCCTCTTCGGTTTCGTTCCTGGTGTCGGAGAACATCAACTCGTACCTGCTGTGCAAGATCAAGGAGCTGACCAATTCCAGGTACCTGTTCCTGCGGATTTTCCTGAGTACGTTCTTCGCGGTGATCATCGACAGTTTCCTGTTCTGCTTCATCGCGTTCTACGGCGCCATGCAGACCAGCGACATCCTGAACATGATCTACGTGCAGATCGCGATCAAGGTTTGCTTTGCCTTCTTCAACATCCTGCCGGCCTATGGTGCCCGCTCGCTGTTCAAGCGCTACATCACGGGCGATACCCAGGCCCAACCACACGCCAGCTGATGATCGTTCCCACGCGGAGCGTGGGAACGATCGACATCACGCCAGTTTGCTTTTCAGGCTCTGCATGACGGCTGCCTTGTTTTCGAGGTAGTCGTTCAGGCCACGTGCGCGAAGGTTGCACGCGTCGCAGTTGCCACAACCCGTACCGATAATGCCGTTGTAGCAGGTCAGGGTCTGGTTGCGGATCAGGTCCAGCTGCTGGTGATCGTCCGCCAGGGCCCAGGTCTCGGCCTTGTTCAGCCACATCAACGGCGTTTCCAGGCGTACGTCGTATTCCATGCCCAGTTGCAGCGCTTTGTTCAGCGCCTTGACGAACTCGTCCCGGCAATCGGGATAGCCGGAGAAGTCGGTTTCACACACCCCGGTGATCACCGTTTCCGCCTTGACCTGGTAGGCGTAGATCGCCGCGAGGGTCAAAAACAGAATGTTCCTGCCAGGCACGAATGTGCTCGGCAAACTCTCGCCCGAGCTGTTCACCGTGGGTACCGGAATGTTGTCGCGGGTCAGGCTGCTGATGGCCAGCTCGTTCAACAGCGACACGTCCATCACTTTGTGAACGGTGGCGCCCAGCTGTTTGGCGAGTTTCTGTGCGACTTCGATTTCCGCCACATGGCGCTGGCCATAATCGAAGGTAATGCAGTGCACCTCGTCATACAGCGCCAGTGCCTGGATCAGGCAGGTGGTCGAATCCTGCCCACCACTGAATACGATAACGGCTTTTTTACTCATCACGCTGCTTCCTGCATTTGTAAGATTTGGCATAGTTTAAAGGCCCCTCAATAAAAAACCCCGCGCTTCTTTCGAAGGCGGGGCTTTTTACTGCTCGATCACTCAGTGAGCGTACGTCAGCAGCAACTCTTTCGGCACCTGGAAATCCAGGGACATCATCACGCTCAAGGCGGTGATGGTGAAGATCGAGAAGACGAACAGCTTGCGTGCCCAGACGGTGTCATCCACCGCCTTGTAGCCGGTCCAGGCCATGTACAACCAGTACATGCCCATGGCGGCGGCAACGGCGAGGTAGCTCATGCCGGCGTAGCCACTGAAGGTCAACATCAAGGTCGCCACGAGGAAGGCCAGGATGTAGAGCAGGATGTGTTTCTTGGCGACCTTGATGCCACGCTTGACCGGAAGAACCGGAATCGAGGCAGCCAGGTAGTCGTTGAAGCGGAAGATCGCGATGGCATAGGAGTGCGGCATCTGCCACAGGCTGAACATCACCAGTAGCACCAACGCGGCCATGTCGAAGCTATTGGTCACAGCCACATAACCAATCACCGGCGGCATCGCCCCCGACAGACTGCCCACCAGCGTGCCGTGAACCGACTTGCGCTTGAGGTACAGGCTGTAGAAGCCGACGTAGATGACAAAGCCGATCACGGCAAACAGCGCCGCCAGCGGGTTGGCCACCTTGTACAGCAACACCACGCCGGCGATACCCAGGATGGTCGCGAAGATCAGTGCCAGTTTCAGGGAGATAAGGCCCTGGACCAGCACACGATTCTTGGTGCGTTCCATCTTGATGTCGATATCGCGGTCGATGCAGTTGTTGAATACACAACCGGAAGCTACCACCAGGGACGTGCCGATCATCGCAGCCAGGAAAATGGCCAGATCGACATGCCCCTTGGAGGCCAGGAAGAAACCGCCTGCCACAGAAAGCACGTTACCGAAAATGATCCCCGGTTTGGTGATTTGGATAAAGTGCTTAAGCGACATCGGGTCTTACCTCACTTCGCCATCATGAACGTATGGATGCTGAACATGATCCATACCGACAGGCCAACCAGCAGGAGGATCACCAAACCTGCGAACACGAACGCAATCACGTTATCGCGCTGAGCCTTCGAGCGGTCCAGGTGCAGGAAGTACACCAGGTGAACCAGGACCTGGATCACCGCGAACGCCAGGACGATCATCAAGGTGATCGACTTCGGCAAGGTTGGGTACATCACCAGGCCGAACGGGATCAGCGTCAGGATGACCGACAGGATGAAGCCAATGGCGTACGACTTGACGCTGCCGTGGCTGTCATCATGGCTGTCATGGGAATGTGCATTAGCCATTACAGAGTCCCCATCAGGTAGACAACGGTGAAGACGCAGATCCAGACCACGTCCAGGAAGTGCCAGAACAGGCTCAGGCAGCTCAGGCGAGTCTTGTTGGTGTTGGTCAGGCCATGTTTGTTGACCTGATACATCATGGTCGCCATCCAGATCAGACCGGCAGTCACGTGCAGACCGTGGGTGCCTACCAGCGTGAAGAACGCCGACAGGAAGCCGCTACGGTGCGGGCCGTAACCTTCGGAGATCAGCAGGTGGAACTCGTTGACCTCCATGCCGATGAAGCCCAGGCCGAACAGGAAGGTCAGTGCCAACCAGCTCAGGACGCCTTTCTTGCTGCCCTTGTAGAAGGCCAGCATGGCGAAGCCGTAGGTGATCGAGCTGAACAACAGCAAGGCGGTTTCGCCGAGCACGTAAGGCAGTTCGAAGATGTCGTGGCCCGACGGGCCACCCGCTACGTTGTTTACCAGTACCGCGTACACCGCGAAGATCGACGCAAACAAGATGCAGTCGGTCATCAGGTAGAGCCAGAAACCGAATACGGTCATTGGCCCCGAGTCGTGGTGATGGTCATCGTGCCCATGGTCATCGACATGGGCGTGTCCAGCATTGGTCACTAAGTTCGACATGGTTTAAGCCTGTTCCAACGAGGTTTCAACACGGTTGGCCGGGATCTTCTTCTCGGCAACCAGGCGAGCGTGTTGCTCGGCTTCGATGCGTTCGATCACGTCGACCGGCACCATGTAGCCTTGGTCATCACGGGCAGCGTGAACGATGAAGTAGCCGATGGTGCCCACCAGGCTCACGATGGCCAGCCACCAGATGTGCCAGATCATCGCGAAACCGAACACGGTCAACAGCGCGCCCATCACAACGCCGGTAGCGGTGTTGTTAGGCATGTGGATCGGTTCGTAACGCGCAGGCTTCTGGTACGCAGTACCGTCTTCCTTGGCTTCGGTGAACGGATCGATGCTGTCAGCCTTCGGCAGTACGGCAAAGTTGTAGAACGGCGGTGGCGACGAAGTCGACCATTCCAGGGTGTGTGCATTCCATGGGTCGCCGGATTCGCACATGTTCTGCTTGCGATCACGCACGCTGACATACAGCTGGATCAGCTGGCAGGCGATACCCACAGCGATCATCAGTGCACCCACCATGGCAACGTACAGGTACGGTACCCACTCAGGGTTGGTCGTGGCGTTCAGACGACGGGTCATGCCCATGAAGCCCAGAGCGTAGAGCGGCATGAACGCGACGAAGAAGCCCGAGATCCAGAACCAGAATGCAGCCTTGCCCCAGCCTTCGTGCAGCTTGAAGCCGAACGCTTTCGGGAAGTAGAAGCTGAAACCTGCGATGTAGCCGAATACTGCGCCGCCGATGATCACGTTATGGAAGTGAGCAATTACGAACAGGCTGTTGTGCAGTACGAAGTCAGCACCCGGGATGGCCAGCAGTACGCCGGTCATGCCGCCGATCGCGAAGGTCACCATGAAGCCCAGGGTCCACAGAACCTGGCTGGTGATACGCAGACGACCGTGATAGATGGTGAATAGCCAGTTAAATAGCTTCACCCCCGTCGGGATGGAAATCAGCATCGTCGCCAGTCCGAAGAACGCGTTGACGCTGGCCCCCGAACCCATGGTGAAGAAGTGGTGCAGCCAAACCATGAAGCCCAGTACCGAGATCGCGCCCGAGGCGTAGATCATCGAGTGGTGACCGAACAGGCGCTTGCCCGAGAAGGTCGAGATCACTTCAGAGAAGATACCGAACGCTGGCAGGATCAGGATGTACACCTCAGGGTGACCCCATGCCCAGAACAGGTTCACGTACATCATTGGATTGCCACCAAGTTCATTGGTGAAAATGTGGAAATCCAGGTAACGGTCAAGCGACAGCAACGCCATGGTTGCAGCCAGGATCGGGAACGATGCAACGATCAGTACGTTGGCCCAGGTGCAGGTCCAGGTGAAGATCGGCATGTCCATCAGCTTCATGCCAGGGGCGCGCATTTTCAAGACGGTGGCCAGGAAGTTGACCCCCGTCAGTGTCGTCCCGAGTCCTGATAACTGTAGCGCCCAGATGTAGTAATCCACACCCACGCCCGGACTGTAGGCCAGGCCCGACAATGGCGGATACGCAACCCAACCGGTCTTGGCGAATTCGCCGACGCCCAGGGACAGGTTGATCAGCACTACGCCGGATACCAGCAGCCAGAAGCTCAGGGAGTTCAGGAACGGGAACGCAACGTCACGCGCACCGATCTGCAGCGGCAAGGCAAGGTTCATCAGGCCGGTGAAGAAAGGCATCGCCATGAAGATGATCATGATCACACCGTGGGCGGTGAAGATCTGGTCATAGTGTTCAGGAGGCAGGTAGCCAGGCGAACCCTCGGTGGCCATGGCCAACTGGGTACGCATCATGATGGCGTCGGCAAAACCACGCAGCAGCATGACCATGGCAACGATGACGTACATGACGCCGATTTTCTTGTGGTCGACCGAAGTCAGCCACTCGGTCCACAGGTAGGTCCACTTCTTGAAGTAAGTGATACCTGCAAACAGTGCCAGACCACCCAGCGCGATCATGGCGATGGTCACCATCACGATCGGCTCGTGGAACGGGACCGCATCCCAACTTAATTTACCAAACATCGTTTACTCCTCTGCCCCAGCAGTTGAATGCGAGCCCGTGTCAGAACCTTCAACCGCGGCCACTTCTTTCTTCTCGTGCTCGATCGGCTTGCCTGGCTTCATACCTTCGTACTTGTCGACGATTTTCTGAAACAGGTCCGGCTCGTACGTGGAGTACAGGGCGACTGGGTTGTTCTGGCTTGGTTTGGCAAGGGCGTCGTATTCAGCTTGATCAAGCTGTTTAGGTGCGGCCTTGACTTCGGCTACCCAGGCGTTGAAATCTTCCTGGCTCGTCGAGATCGCTTTGAATTTCATGCCGGTGAAGCCAGCACCGCTGTAGTTGGCGGAGATGCCTTCCATTTCAGCTTTCTCGTTCGCGATCAGGTGCAGACGGGTCTGCATGCCTGCCATCGCGTAGATCTGGCCACCCAGTGCAGGGATGAAGAACGAGTTCATCACGGCGTCGGAGGTGATCCGGAAATTAAGCGGGGTGTTCTCCGGGAACCGGATCTGGTTCACAGTGGCGATACCCAGGTCCGGGTAGATGAACAGCCACTTCCAGTCCAGCGCGACCACTTCGATGTTGATCGGCTTGACGTCGGAGTCCAGCGGACGGTACGGGTCCAGCTCATGGGTCGACTTATAGGTGATGTAACCCAGGGCGATGATGATGAGGATCGGCACCAGCCACACCGCGATTTCAATCTTGGTGGAGTGCGACCACTTCGGCGCGTAGGTGGCGCTGGTGTTCGACGCGCGGTATTTCCAGGCGAACGCGAACGTCATGATGATCACGGGCACCACGACCAACAGCATCAGCAGGGTGGCGGTGATGATCAGGTTGCGTTGATCCAGACCGACCTGACCTTTAGGGTCGAGCAAGGTCCACTTGCAGCCTCCCAGCATTAACATCATGCCAAGCAGCGGCAAAAAGCCTAGTAATCGGGGGTACCTGTTTTTACTCATCTCACGACCTCTAAAGCAGCTTGCGCAATGCAGTTGGGTTTTGATCGCCAACACTTCACCCTGCCAAGGGTTGGCATTTCTCTTCGATTGAATAAGGGCCTGCCCGTCGCACCTTGCGCGAATCGACACGTCCCGGGCTAGCGGTGAGTTCTTATTCGAATTCGTTGGTCAAAGGCCTTGTTACAGACCAATTCCATTTGGTGCGGATAGTTGAAAGGCTGCCGGCACCTGGGGTCGCATGAAACGTTACATCCGCTTCTCGACCGCC
Source organism: Pseudomonas sp. 21615526 (assembly GCF_013386245.1). NCBI lineage: Bacteria > Pseudomonadati > Pseudomonadota > Gammaproteobacteria > Pseudomonadales > Pseudomonadaceae > Pseudomonas > Pseudomonas sp. 21615526. Next base: position 24,666 of record NZ_JACAOM010000080.1, read on the forward strand.
CTAGTTTGCTCAGGGGTGAGCAGCACCGGACATTCAGTGCGGGCGATTGTAGTTAGCTAGCGATGTATAAACCATGTCTTATCCAGAAATAATTTTTATCGTTTCCAGCAATAATCCTTCACCATTATTGCAAAGGTCCGCGATCGTATCGCGTTTGATTCTCGACAAAAACCACAAAAAATGCCGTGTTATTGGGCAATCTGCCACATCCCTTACAGCCTGTAAGGGCATCGAAAACGGATCCAAGTCCCCTAAAAACAAGGCATTCGGACATCGGGCAATGTCGCCGACCGCACGCCACTCGCGGCGTCGGCCAGACGACGAACTGACAGCCATAAAACGCCGCTTCATGCAAATTTATGGCGCGTTTACGAGCGTCAGAAACGTCCTGCGACAGCTTCCGTGTGACAACATGTCGCACGCTGCGCACACCCAAACTTGCCCCGCGTCACGGCCTCTTCACAAATGCCTACAAACAAAAACGCCCCAGCCTTCTTTAGAGGAAGGCCGGGGCGTTGAGTTGTAACCGCTTAGGCTTTGCCCTGGCGATTACGGTAAATGCCCAGTGGCACCAGGATCACCGTCAGCACAAAGGCCACCAGCGCCCACTGGGCCAGGGACAGGCCGAGCACGGGCGGGTACGGCGTCTCACAGAAGCCGTCGACCTGGAACCCCAGGGGAAACACCGAGGCCAGCGGCAAGCCATCGACAATCGGTTGCAGCACGTCGATGCCGCAGCTGACCTTCGGAAAGAACTGGATGTACACGTGATAGCCGGCAGCGGCGACGCCCCCCAGGGCGCTGAGGGTCACCAGTGCTTCAAACACCGTGACACTGCGGGTGGTGCGCATGGCGGCACCGATGAAGGCGAAGATCGCGATCAGCAGCAAGGCATAACGTTGCAGGATGCACAGCGGGCAAGGGGCCTCGCCCAGCACCACCTGCATGTACAGCGCCCCGCCGATCAGCGCCAGGCAGATGATGCCCAGCAGTACCAGAAAGCGTCGCTCCCTGCCCAAACGCAATTCGTCGATCATCCCCGTTTCCCTTTAGCCAATGATGGTTGTGCCAATGGCCGCAAGTTTACACGCGGACGGTGAAAGTTGAGCAGTTGGCGTGTGGAGGTTTAAACAGGAGGCATTAACAGGAGATTAATCAGGGAAAATGGAGATCAAAATGTGGGAGCGGGCTTGCTCGCGAAGGCGGTGTATCAGACACACATTCAGTGACTGACACTCCGCTTTCGCGAGCAAGCCCGCTCCCACATTTTTGACCGAGTAAGTTATTCCAGGGCCGACGCCGGCCCAAAGAACTCATACCGGCTCTGCGCTTCCGGCACACCCAGGGCCTTCAAGTGACGCTTGATCGCCGCCATGAAGCCTTTAGGCCCCAGGAAGTACGCATCCACATCGCGCTCCTGCGGCAGCCACGCCGCCAGTTGCTCCTGGCTCAGCATCCCGACCTTGTCCGCCGCCGGGCTCACGCCATCATCCTCGGCGTAGCAATAGAAGCGCTTGAGCTGTGGATGCTGCGCCGCCAGGCCGTCCACCCATTCGCGGAACGCATGCACGCCGCCATTACGCGCGCAGTGGATAAAGTGAATCGGACGCTCGGTGGCCAGCGCCGCTTCGAGCATCGGCAATGTTGGCGTGATGCCCACGCCGCCGCTGATCAGCACCAATGGCTTGTCGCTGGCCGCCAGGGTGAACTCCCCCGAAGGCGGGAACAGATCGATGGTCGCACCCACATGGAACTGGTCATGCAGGTAGTTCGACACCCGCCCACCGGCTTCGCGCTTGACGCTGATGCGGTACTGGCCCGAATCGCCACGCGCCGACAGGGAATAGTTGCGGCGCACTTCCTCGCCCTCCAGCACCAGCTTCATGCCGATGTACTGCCCAGGCTCGGCGGCCAGGATCGGGCCGTTATCCACAGGCGCGAAGTAAAACGAGATAATTTCCGCGCTCTCCTCCACACGCTTGACCAAGGTGAACGGCCGCGCGCCACGCCAGCCGCCCGGTGCTTGTTCCTTCTCTTTATAGATAGCCGCCTCGGCACCGATCAGGATGTCGGCCAATTGGCCATAGGCGGCGCCCCAGGCACTCATCACTTCAGGGGTGGCGATTTCGCTGCCCAGCACTTCGGAAATTGCCCGCAGCAGGCAGGTACCGACAATCGGGTAATGCTCCGGCAGGATCTGCAGGGCCACGTGCTTGTTGATGATCTTTGCCACCAGATCGCCCAACTGGTCGAGTTGGTCGATATGCCGGGCGTACATCAGCACGCCGTTGGCCAAGGCCCGGGGCTGGTCGCCGCTGGCCTGGTGGGCCTGGTTGAACAGCGGACGTACTTCTGGGTATTCGGACAGCATCATCCGGTAGAAATGGGTGATCAGGGCTTCGCCGCCACTTTCCAGCAGGGGCACGGTGGATTTGACGATGGCACGGTCTTGGGCACTAAGCATGGCAGACTCCTGAGTCTTCTTACTGAATACCCTTTACTACTCAGTATTCATGCCAACTAATAAATCCTTATAAATCAAATGCTTAATATTAATGTAGTCAGTATGACTTCCTACGTTATATAGTCACTATGACTACAAGGAGTCATTATGACTGCGAAGCCGCTGCTCACCACCCTGCTGCCCCTGGTCGCCGACCTGTCCCGCGAGTTGCCCGAAGGCGAGCGTTACCGGCGCCTGCTCCAGGCCATGCGCGCCCTGCTACCCTGCGACGCGGCCGCCCTGCTGCGCCTCGACGGCGAATGGCTGGTGCCGCTGGCGGTGGATGGCTTGAGTACCGACACCCTCGGCCGGCGCTTCAAGGTCAGCGAACATCCGCGTTTCGCCGTGCTGCTCAGCAGCCCCGGCCCTACCCGCTTTGACAGCGACAGCGAACTGCCCGACCCCTATGACGGCCTGGTGGATGGCCTGCACGGGCACCTTGAAGTCCACGACTGCATGGGCTGCCCGCTGTTTGTCGACGACCGGCCCTGGGGCCTGCTGACCCTCGACGCCCTGGATACCGAGCGCTTCGAACGGGTGGAACTGGACGCCCTGCAAGCCTTCGCCAGCCTCGCCGCCGCCACCGTCAATGTCGCTGAACGCATTGAACGCCTGGCCCTGCGTGCCGAAGACGAACACCAGCGCGCCGAAATCTACCGCCAGGCCAGCGGCCAGCAGCACAAGGAAATGATCGGCCAGAGCAAGAGCCACAAACGCCTGGTGGAAGAAATCAACCTGGTGGGTGGCAGTGACCTGACGGTATTGATCACCGGCGAGACCGGCGTGGGCAAGGAGCTGGTGGCCCAGGCGATCCATGCTGCATCAAACCGCGCCGAGAAACCGCTGATCAGCCTCAACTGCGCCGCCCTGCCGGAAACCCTGGTGGAAAGCGAACTGTTCGGCCACGTGCGCGGGGCGTTTACCGGCGCGCTCAACGAACGCCGGGGCAAGTTCGAGCTGGCGAATGGCGGCACGCTGTTTCTTGATGAAGTGGGCGAGTTGTCCCTCACCGTGCAGGCCAAGCTGCTGCGGGTGCTGCAAAGTGGCCAGTTGCAGCGCCTGGGGTCTGACAAGGAGCATCAGGTGGATGTGCGCCTGATCGCTGCCACTAACCGGGATCTGGCCGAAGAAGTACGCAGCGGCCGCTATCGTGCCGACTTTTATCACCGTTTGAGTGTGTACCCGCTGCAAGTCCCGGCACTGCGTGAGCGCGGTCGCGATGTGCTGTTGCTGGCGGGCTTTTTCCTTGAACAGAACCGCTCACGCATGGGACTGGGCAGCCTGCGCCTGACCAGCGATGCCCAGGCGGCACTGCTGGCTTATACTTGGCCGGGGAATGTGCGCGAACTGGAACACTTGATCGGCCGCAGCGCCTTGAAAGCCCTGGGTAACTGCCGGGAGCGCCCGAAGATTCTCAGCCTCAGCGCGGCGGATCTGGACTTGCCGAACGCCACCGCGCCACCGCTCGAAGCGCAGCCCGACCCCGTGCCGGACGTCACCGGCGACCTGCGCCTGGCCACCGAGAACTACCAGCGCCAGGTCATCAGCGCCTGCCTGGAACGCCACCAGCACAACTGGGCCAGTGCCGCCCGTGAGCTGGGCCTGGACCGGGCCAACCTGGGACGAATGGCCAAGCGCCTGGGCCTGAAGTAATGAACGGTGATTCTCAGGTAAAGGAGATCAAATGTGGGAGCTGTCGAGCCCCCCACACTAAACCTGCTTCGCCTTGTAGATTGGATTGATCGGCGCGCCAGCCTTGGGCTTGCGAAACACCAACACATTCCCCAGCATCACCAGCACCAACCCCGCCAACGCCGGCGGCGTCCACTGATAGCCCTCGGCAAACGCCGAGACGTTCAACGCCACCACCGGGAACAGCACGGTGCAATACGCCGCCCGCTCCGGCCCCATGCGCCCGACCAGGGTCAGGTAGGCGGTAAAGCCAATCACCGAACCCGGGATCACCAGGTACAGCAGCGAACCGATGTACCGGCTGTTCCATTCCATGTCGAACGGAATGCCCTGCACCGCGCAGTACATCGCCAGCATCGACGCACCATAGGCCATGCCCCAGGCATTGGTGGTCAGTGGCTTGAGGCCCGCCTTCTGCTGCAGGCTCGACAGCATATTGCCCGCCGAGAAACACATGGTGCCGAGCAATGCCAAACCCAGGCCGAGCAAGGTTTGCGGGCTGGCGGTGTGCCCCACCAGTTCCGGCCAGAACAACAGCCCCAGGCCCAGCAAGCCAAGGCCGCCGCCCATCAACACATTGCGTGCGACCTTCTGCCCGAAGAACACCCGGGCGTTCAGCGCGTTCCACAAGGTGGCCGTCGAGAACACCACCGCCACCAGGCCGCTGGGAATCCACTGGCTGGCGGTCAGGAAGCACATGAAGTTGACGCAAAACAGGCACAGGCCCTGGGCCAGGCAGATCAGATGCCCGCGCCGGTTCACAACCTGCAGCTTGCGGCTGAGCAGCAGCATCACGAACAGCACCAGCGCCGCGAGGCCAAAGCGATAGACGATGGACACCGGAATCGCCACCACGCCCAGTTGCCACTTGAGGGCAATCCAGGTGGTGCCCCAGATCAATACGGTGAGTAAATACAGGAAAAGGTTCATGGCGGGCTCCGAGGGTTGAGCCACAGTTTCGCCCCTGGCGGCACCAGGTCTCTTGCACATTCTTGCGCTTTTGTCGGCTGCCGGGATCACAGCCGCCGCCGCGGGGAGTAGGATGCAAACCGTCAGAGAGTACGAATATGCCGCCACTGGAAACCCTGCAAGTCTTTCAATCCCTCAACCGCTCGCCCAACGCTCGCCTCGAGCTGTGCGCCGAGCTCGGTGACGGCTTGTCTGCAGCCTTGTGGAGCAACCATCACGACGCCCAGGATTACGAAGCCCCCGACCACCACACCTTGTCCTGCTACATCGGCGGCGGCACCGGCACCTTTCGCCGCGACCAGCCCGGCACCAAGGGCGGCCCGGACAAGCTGTGCATCCTGCCGGCCGAGCATCAGTCGGCCTGGGTGATCAACGGCGAAATCCGCCTGGCCCACGTGTATTTCAGCCCCGAGCAATTCGCCCTGGGCTGCGTCACCTTGCTGGACCGCGAACCCCGCGAGGTGCAACTGCGCGAGAGCACCTTCCTCGACGATGCGCGGCAGGCCCAGCGTTTTCACCAGTTGATCAGCCTGAACTGGAAAGAGCCCGGCGAACGCCTGCTGACCAGCAGCCTGGCCCATGAAATGCTCAGCCATACCTTGCTCAGCCAGGTGGGGATGCGCGAGGGTTTGCGTTTGAAAGGCGGGCTGGCCGCCCACCAGCGCCGGCAACTGGTGGAGCACATCGACCAGCAACTGGCGGAGCCGATCAGCCTGGGGCAGTTGGCAGGCTTGTGTGCGTTGTCGGAGTACCACTTTGCGCGGATGTTTCGCGAGAGTTTTGGACTGCCGCCCCATCAATATCTGCTGGCGCGGCGCCTGGCCCGCGCCCGGGAGTTGTTGCGGGGTGGGTCGTTGCCGCTGGGCGAGATTGCCCTGGCGTGCGGATTTTCCAGCGCGAGCCACTTTACCAACCGGTTCCGCCAGGCGATGGGCGCAACCCCTGGTGAATACCGGCAGGCGTTCCTGCCTTGAAATGCAATCTGCCTGACGGCACAGGTCCAATGTGGGAGCGGGCTTGCTCGCGAAAGCGGTGTGACAGTCAACACATGTACTGACTGAACCAGCGCATTCGCGAGCAAGCCCGCTCCCACCTTTGATCTTCGGTGCTCAATAGTCCGTGCTGTTGGCCAGTGCCGTGGCCAGGCGGTTTTCCAGCGCCTTAACCCGCGCGCCTGCGACCACGTAATTGTTGGTCACCATCGAAAACACCAGCTTGCGCCCATTGGCATCGGTGACATACCCAGTCAACGACGACACGCCACTCATGGAGCCGGTCTTGCCGTGCAGGTTGTTTTCCGCAGCGGTGCCCCGCAGGCGGTAACGCAGGCTGCCGCCCACCAGTCGCTGCGGATTACCGGCAACCGGCAACGCGTTGTACCAGGCGTTGAACCAGGGCTGTTTGCTGGCGGCCAGCAGCACATCCGTGAGGTTCTGCGACGACACCAGGTTACGCCTGGACAACCCTGAACCGTCCACCTGGTTCAACGTCGCCGTATCAATCCCCTGACGCTTCAGGAACCCGGCCACCGCCGCCACACCGGCAGGCGCCGTACCGGCATTCACGGTCTTGCGCCCCATGCTCTTGAGCAAGGCTTCAGACATGTTGTTATTGGAAAGCTTGAGCAACGGCGTGATCAGTTCCTGCAACGGCGCCGACTCATGCAGCGCGAGCACCGTCGCCGTGGTCGGCGTCACACCCCCGATCATCCGACGCCCCTGCACGACAATCCCCTGCTGCGCCAAGGCCTGTTCAAACAGGTTGGCCACCAGTTGCGTCGGCTCCCACACACTGACCAGTTGCGGGCTCTGCCTGCCCGGCGCCAACGCGCCACTGAGGCGCAACAGGTTGGTGCCGTGCTGGCGATTGATTCCATAGCTGTTGCCTGCGCCGCTGACCGCACGGTTGCTGAGCTGCACGTAATCGGTAGCCGGGCTGATCTCCACCGTCACCGGGCGCCCTGCCACGACCGGCGCCCTGGCCGTGACCAGCAGGGAGCCCGCATCAAAGTCGTCATTGGGCGACACCGTCAGCGCCGAAATCTGCGCGCCGTAGTAGGTGCTTTCATCGTCCTGGGACCAGTCGGTGCCCAGGCGCTCGGCGTCGAAGAACGTGTCGTCGAACACCAGGTCGCCCCGCACCTGCCGGATGCCCTGCTGCGCCAGGTTGGCCGCCAGCGCCTGGTAATCCGCCCACTGGATCGTCGGGTCGCCCAGGCCGCGCAGGTAGAGGTTGCCGTCAAGCACCGCGCCCTGGCGGATGCCGTCGCTCAACAGTTGCGTGGAAAACCGATACTGCGGCCCCAGCACATCCATCGCCGCCGCAGTGGTCAACAGCTTGAGGCTCGAAGCCGGGCTCAGCCGCGTACGCGGGTTGTGCTGGTAGAGCGTGTTGCCGCTGCGGGCATCACGCACCATCAGCGATACGCTGGCGCCGTGCAGTGCCGGGTCGGCCAGCAACTGGTCGAGGCTGGCGCTGGTGGAGGTTTTCGGCGCCGTGGCGCAACCGCCCAGCAACAAGCTCAAGCCCAGCAGCAGCCCGCCGGTGTGTATCCATCGTCCCAACTGCATCGCTATCGTGTTCCCGCAAAGTCATTAATGGCGGCCACGCTAGCAGCTCGACAACCGTATGGCGAGGCAGCCGGCTACCGCGCCATAGGGTGTAGCCGAATTTAGAACGTCAGGGTGCTGGACACCGACACCTGCCGCGCATCGCCGATGGACACGAACTGGGTGTTCACGGCCGAGGTGTAATAGGTGCGGTCAAACAGGTTCTTCACGTTGAGCTGGAACTTGACCTTCTGCCCCTCGATTTTAGTGTCATAGGTGGCGAACGCATCGGCCACGGTGTAGCCCGGCAGTTCGAAGCTGTTGGCCGCGTCCCCTGCTCGCTCGCCGACATAACGTGCCCCGGCGCCGACCCGAAGTTGGTCGCCACCGAGAATGCTGCCGAAGTCATACACCGCCGACAGCGAGCCAGTGTTCTTCGCCACGTTTTGCAGGCGATTACCTTTGTATTCGGGGTCTTCGGTGACTTCGGCATCGGTGTAGGCATAGCTGCCGATCACGCTCCACTTATCCGTCAGTTGGCCGCTGGCATCCAGTTCCAGGCCTCGGGAGCGCACTTTGCCGGCGACGCTGTAGACCGAGGTCAGGCCATCGCCGACCTGCACCAGCACGTTGCGTTTTTCGATGTTGAACAGGGCGGCGCTGGCGGTGATGCGCCCCGGTATATCGAGCTTGGTCCCCAACTCCCAGGACTTCGACTGCTCCGGCTCAAGGCTGCCATCCAGCACACTTTTGTTCGCCAGCGGTGCGATGGTGGAGTTGGGCTTGAACGACTCGGTGTAGCTGCCATAGAACGACAGCTCGTCAGTGTAGCGGTACACCAGGCCCGCGCGTGGCACCCACTTCTGGCCATTGCCGTCGGTGTTGGCGGTGAACGGGACACCCTTGCCGGCGTATTGGTCGTACATCTGATAACGCGCGCCACCCACCAGGATCCACTGGTCGGTGAGGTGGATCGCATCCTGCAGGAACAGCGAGTCGCTGCGCAGCAGGTCCATCTGGTTGCTGTCCGGCGCGCTGACGGTGGTGCCCGCCACTTCATTGCCATAGACCGGGTCGTTGTAGTTGAACGTGCCACGGGGCGCCTGGCGGATCAGGTCGGCCCGGTAGATCTTGCGGTATTCGTCATCCAGGCCGAAGGTCAGGTCGTGCTGCATGCCTGCGACGTTGACCTTGCCTTCAAGGCTGGCGGTGGCGAAGCGGTCGGTGGTCAGTGCGCCCTGGGTGCCGTCCATGCTGCGGGTCAGGGTGCCATTGGCGTTGACCTTGACCACACGCACCTGGCTGGCGTCGTAGGTCTCGCGGTTCCAGCTGTAGCCGAAGTGGGCTTTCCAGTCGTCATTCAAATCGTGGTCGGCCTCGAAGCGGTACAGGTCGGAGCGGCCTTCCATGTTGTTGAAGGGCTCGTCCAGGCGGCGAGTCGACGGGATGTTGAGCGGGTGGTTGGTCTTGGGGTCGATGGCGGTGCCACGGTCGAACGGCGAGAGAAACTCCCGGTGCTCATAGGCAAACAACAGCTTGGTGTTGTCGCCGTACCAGGCCAGCGACGGTGCGATCAGGCTCTCGCGGTGAGTGCCGTAGTTGCGCCAGTAATCTTCGTCTTCGTGATCGACGATCAAGCGGTACGCCAACCCGCTGTCACCGATGGGCCCTGTGGTGTCGAGGTTGCCGCCGCTGCCGTTCTTGCCGTCGCCAAAGGTCGAGCCGCGCACGGTCAGCGAGGTGGATTGGATCAGCTCGGGTTTCTTGCTGACGATATTGACCACGCCGCCCGGATCCTGGATGCCATACAGCAACGACGACGGGCCCTTGAGCACTTCGACGCGCTCGGCGGTGGAATTCAGCGCGCGGCCCTGCACCAGCGGCATGCCGTCCTGCATGATCGAACCGTTTCGGTTGTCACCAAAACCCCGCAGCATCACCGCGTCCTGGGTGCTGCCCAAGGTGTTGGCCTGGGTGATGCCACTGATGTTGGTCAGGGCATCGTCGAGGTTGCGCGGCTGTTGATCGCGCATCACCTGGGCCGGTACAACGTTGACAGTCTGTGGAGTTTCCAGCAGCAGGCCGTGGGAACGCATCACCGAACTGGTAGGCGGCGGTTGATAGCTGGTGGTATCCGAGGCCAGGGCGGCACCGTTGATGGTGGTGGCACCGAGGTTCAGCGCGCCGTCGGTGGGCAGCGGTTCCAGGGCCAGGGTGCGGGCGTCGATCTGGCGGAAGGTGAAGCCGGAATTACCCAGCAGGCGTTGCATGGCCTGGGCCGCACTCATCTGCCCGGTGATGGCCGGGGCCTTGATGGCGTACGGCGCTTCGTCGGTGTAGACCACGCTGATGCCGGTCACCCGGGTGAAGTCGCTCAAGGCCTGGGGCAGCGGCTTGGCGGCCAGGGCAAAGTTGAACAGCGTGCTCTGCTGCTGCGCCTCGGCCGCCTGCGCCACGCCCAGGGGCAACAGCGCCAGCCCCGAAACTGCCAATACCGAGGCTCCCAGCCAATGTTTAACCGAACCCGCCGACGTTGCCCTGGACTTCATGCTTGAGAACCCGTGTGTAAAAACGCTGTTAATGCGAATTAATCGCAGTTTCAAGCACTACACGGATGGCCGACAGGTTTACCTCACACCGATTTGAAAATAATTTCAGTCACGCCGGTTGGATCCGAAATCCGAAGCGCGGAACGTGCACATGCACGGTGCCGGCGCGGTCATCGGTGCGCCGCAGAATCAGCTCTTCGCGGCCGGCAAACAGCAACTCCCCGGCCACCGGATCGGTGCCGTAGTCGGTGGCGCTGATGGTCACTTGCTGGCCGGGCTTGAAGCCGTTCGGGTCTTCGAAGATTTCTTCCGGCAGGTTGGCCGGCGTGGCATTGCGCGCGACTTCCAGGGCTTGCTCGGCACTCATCTGGCTCGACGTGCCATGCCCGAAACCCAACACCCGGGCGAGCCAGGCGGCCACCGCAGGATAGGTTTCCACCAGCGGCGAGGTGACCGACGATCCCATGAGGAACCACAACGGGTGCGCCAGGGCGAAGTCGGCAATCGACGGCTCGCCGAACAGGAAGTCGCCCTGCTGGTGCTGCAACTGCTGATTGATACGACCGATGATCACCGGCCATTGATGCTTGGCCTGATCCAGTTGCACACGGGTGGCCGTGCCGCCACTGAACAATTTGCTGCGGTCGGCCACCAGCACCTGGAGCATTTCCGGCGGCACTTTGGCGAACTTGACCGCCAGGGATTCCGGCTGGAACACCAGGCTCACGGCATGGGAGAACACCGTCGAATCAGCCCAGGCGGCGAAGCTTTGGCTGACCAGTTCCAGGCCTTGGGGAAACAGCGCCGGCGCGGACTTTTCCTGCTCCAGACGGCGGGCGATCAGTGCGGTGTCGCAGTAGATATCGGCGCCCACCTGCAACACCGGGGTCTTGCGATAACCACCGGTGAGGGCCGTCAAGTCAGGCTTGGGCATCACCGGCGAGATGTGCACCGAACGCCAGGACAAGCCCTTGAAGCCCAGCAACAGGCGGGCTTTTTCGGCAAATGGGGATTGCGGGTAGTGGTGCAGGATCAACTCAGTCATGCCAGGCTCCGCTCAATGAGTGAGCGTCCAGCTTAGCCTGCAAACCCGGCAAAGGCGCGCATGGGAACCTATCAGTCAAACTGATGGGCCGATCGCCGCCAGGCACTCCTTGGCGCTTTTCTTGAGTTTCTTGATCAGCCGTTCCTGGCGCAGCGCCTCGGCCTTGCTGATGCATGCCTCGGTGTACACCAGCGCCACGGCGGGGCTTGAGAGGAAAAACCGTGCGCCCTTGCCACTCTGGTGCATGGCAAAGCGGCGCACCGGGTCATTGCTGATACCGCAATAGAGCGAGCCATTGGCGGCGCGCACCAGGTAGACAAACCACGGTTTGGCTTCAGAAGGAGTCGTCACGGATCAATTCGGCAAACCAAAGGAACGCCAATCTTATCAACGACTGGCCTGGAACGCCTTCAACCCTTTCAGCGCCTGGGCCCGCACGGCGTTTTTCACCAGCGGCGTCCAGCCCAGCAACAGGCCTTTGGTGCCCAACGCCTGCCGCGACCAGCGCCACAGGTCAAAGTGGTCGTGGTGCTCGCAGATCTTGCCGTCACGAAACACAAAGCGCGCCCGGATATCGTTGACTACGGTGTTGCCCGTCGCACTGAACAGGTAGGTCGCCACCCAGTGGGCGCTGCCGGTAATTTCATCGCTGCGCACACTGTCGAAGGTCAGGGAAAAGTCCTTGGCCCGGGTGGTCAGCATGCGCCACATGTCGCCGGCATCACGGCCACGCAGTTCACCGAATGCCGGGTCGCTGAACACCACGTCGTCGCTGTAGCAGGCGCTCATGGCCTCGGCATCCAGGCGCTGGAAGGCACTGTAGAACTCGGTGATCAAGGCGTTATGGACGTCGCTCATGGGCAGGTTCCGCAAAAGAAGTTGGGATGGCCGGTACGATAATCCCCAAGGCCGGGGAACACTACTGGCATCAACGCCAGGAATACCTCATCCCGTCCCTTCAGGGCACCATTCCGCTGCTGCGAGCATAGTGGAACAAATCCACATCGGTGGAGATACACAGCCGGTTCATCGCGGTACTTTTCTGTTTGCTGATGGTGGAGATGCTGCGATTGACCCGCGCGGCAATCTGGCTGACGGTCATGCCGCTGGCCAGCATGCGCACCACTTCGCGTTCCTTGCCCGACAGTTGCGGCGATTGTGATTGATCGCCCGTGCCGGCCTGCACCAACTGGGTCCGCAGGGACTCGCTGACGAAGGTCTTGCCCTCGCAGACTTCCTTGATGGCCGTGGGCAACTCCTTGGCCGACGCACTCTTGGCGACAATGCCTCGGGCGCCCTCGGCAAACGAGGCACGCAGGGTGGCGATATTGGCGAACATCGTCACCAAGATCACCGGCACCCCGGGGTATTGGCGTTGCAACAAGCCCAACAACACATAGCCGTCAGCCTGCTGCCCGCCCGGCATGGCGAAGTCCGTCACCAGCACATCGCAAGGGGTGCTGCCCAGTACCCGCAGCAGCTCATCCGGGCCGTTGGCCTCACCGACCACCTTGCACTTGCCGTTGGCCTCGATCACCACCTTCTGCCCGATCCGAACAATGGGATGATCGTCAGCAATAATTACGCGAAGCATAGAAATCCATGAGTGATGGCAAATTGATTTGCGCAAAATAACCCTGTCCGTCCCGGGCAACAACCGCCCACCTGGGAGCGGTTTTCAATGGCGTCCCGTGTTCTTAAGCGGGTGATTTTTTACCTACAACAAAAAAGGAAACCACCTACAAACTAAGCCCACAGACAGAGGTAATACCCCCTACAGAATCGTTGAAAATGTCATAAATCTGTCAAATAGCGCAGATACACCAGCAGGTCCTGGTCGAACCGCTGCAATGCCCGCCTGTTGCACCGGATCCCGTGCTTGCGCACCTGTTCGATCAACTCCCCCGCACAGCGATCCAGCTCCGTCTCGCCAAAAAACGCCAGGCTTCCCGCCAGGCGATGCAGGCAGTCGACCAATGCATGCGGGTCGACGATGCGGCAAGCCTGTACCAGGCCTGCGTAATCAGCCTCGGCCTCGCGCACCAGGGTGCGCAACATCTGGTTCACCACCTGTTCATCGCCAAATGTCCTGATCAGTTCGGCACGAGTCGGCCAGTGCACCCCGGCGCAGGCTGTGGCAGGCGGGTTCGTACTGGCGCCCGGCGGCTGTGGCAGCCACTGCTCCAGCACCCCGCGCAATTGTTCCAGGGTCAGCGGTTTGAGCAGCCAGGCATCCATGCCGGCCTCAAGGCAGCAGCGCGCATCGTCCGCAGAGAGTTTGGCGGTCAAGGCAATGATCGGCACACGCGGGCGGCTGTGTACGGCCTCTCGCCGCCTGATCTCACGAGCCATGCTATAGCCATCCAGCACCGGCATGCGGCAATCGCTGATCACCAGGTCGAAATGCCGCAGGGCGATGGCGGTCAACGCGGCCTGCCCGTTGCACACCAGTTCGTGATCGACTTCGAATTTTTGCAGGAACCAGCCCATCAAGGCGCGATAGGCCTGATGGTCCTCGACGATCAGCACGCTCAGGTGCTTCCAGTGAACAGGAGGACTGCGCCATGGCACCGTTTGCTGCCTGGGGGCGTCGTCAGCAAACACGCTTGGCATCATGGCCACCTCGATATCGGCGCCGACCTGCCAGGGCCATCAGACGGCCCTGGCATATCGTCTAGTGAGGGTGCGCTTGACGGTGATCCTTAACCCATCCGCCTGGCACCCATTACCGAATCAAGCTATCCACATGAATACCACTCTTGCGATACAAGAACTACGAAAAGACAGTTTTTCCTACAGCTCCGCCCACCTATTCCGACTTGACGCAGGCGAGCTAGAGGGATAGCGGATTGTCGTAATTCTTGTATTTCCCCTCCTCCCCCCCGGCGCTAAATTGCGCCCCACCCCAAGAGGGCAATCCGCCAACTCACCTGGCGGCCAACTATCCGAACTGACCCGACGCCCAACCGCGCCTCTTTCTGCGCTGCGGTGAGCTGCACCCGTCAGTTGATCCAACACCGAGACAATACAACCATGAACAAGCACCTGATCGCCGTCGCCAGCGCCCTGCTGATCACTGGCACCGCCCCCGCCTTCGCCGCCAGCACCGTGGACCTGACAGTCAAGGGCATCATCACCCCGAATGCCTGCACGCCGAGCCTGTCCAGTGGCGGGGTCATCGACCACGGCAAGATGTCGGCCAAGGACTTGAACGCCACCCAGATCACCCTGTTGCCGAAAGTCACGCTGCAAATGACCGTGACCTGCGATGCGCCGGTGATCTTCGCCCTCAAGGCGACCGACAACCGTATTGGCTCCGGCAGCGGCAGCGGCTTCGGGCTGGGCTTTATCAACGGCACGCAAAAGCTAGGTTCCTATAGCTTGACCCTTGGCGCCAACGGTAGCCCGCCCCAGGCCGACGGCGAAACCGTGCAAGCCATCGGGTCTTTCGACAATGGCGTCACCTGGGAGCGTTGGAACAGCTTTGAAACCGGCACCTATCTCTCGGTCGCCACCCTGGCAGACGCCAGCACCCCGCGTGCCACCCAGCAACTGGTCACCCCCGTGGCCTACAGCGGCTACATCAACCGCACCGACGGCCTGGACCTGAGCAACGAAGTCAATATCGACGGCTCGGCCACCATTGAAGTGCTCTACCTGTAACCCACCTTCGCCCCTGACCTGCAACCAAAAGGTGCTGCTCGATGATGAATTCCTCACCCGCTGTCTTTCTCGCCACGTTGCTGCTGGCCCCCACCGTCCTGGCCGCCAGCAGTACCGACTTCGCCGTCACGGGCACCATCACACCCAATGCCTGTGAACCCATGCTCTCCGGCGGAGGCGTGGTGGATTACGGAAAAATGCCGGCCAAGGAACTCAACACCGACAGCCCGACCTCACTGCAGCCGCAGACCATGCAAATGGAAGTCCTGTGTGAAGCGCCAACGTTCATCGCGCTGAGCACGATCGATAACCGCGCCGGCACTTCGGCAATTAACGACTACTGGCATGGCCTGGGGCTGACGGACAGTGGCGAAAAACTTGGCGCCACCGCATTCGGCCTGCTCAACCCGGTCGCGGACGGCGTCACGGTCAAGACGATCAACTCGACCGATGGCGGGGTGACCTGGCTCCCGTCGATTTACCTGGGCCACTACACCCAGACCTCGGTCGCCACCAACGGCGGTGCGAACACCCCGATTGCGATACGGCAATTCAGTGCCGACCTGCGCGTGTACACGATGGTCGACGGCACCGACCGCCTGACCGTGCTCGACGAAGTGCCGCTGGACGGCCATGCCACCGTGCAACTGAAGTACCTGTAACCCTTTATTCAACCGGCCCCACTCGAAAGGAAACGTGTGCCCCATGAAACTTACGCTCAATGCCCTGGCCACCGCGCTGCTGCTCAGCACCAGCGCCTCTGCCCTGGCGGCGTCCACCGTCGACCTGACTGTCAAAGGGGTGATTACCCCCAACGCCTGCACACCTGGCCTGTCCGGCGGAGGGATGGTGGACTACGGCAAGATCTCCGCCAAAGACCTGAACCTCACGACCCCCAAACAACTGCCACGCACCACCTTGCAACTGACCATCACCTGCGACGGCGGCACCCTGTTTGCCGTCAAGGGCACCGACAACCGCGCTGGGTCCAACTCCAGCGGCGGCACCTACGGCCTGGGGTTGATCAACGGTACGCAGAAGCTGGGGGCCTACGACCTGATGCTGAATAACGCAGTCGCCGACTCTGTCGCCGTCACGGTGCTGGAATCCGGGGATAACGGCACGACCTGGGCAGAGTCGGCGGACGCGATCCTGCCACCCAGCGCATTGGCGGCTTTCGGCGATAGAACCTCGGGCACCTGGCTGCCGGTGCCGATCCAGCAAGTCGTCAGCGACCTGGTGGTGTACGCGCAGATCGCCCGGGCCGACAGCCTGGACCTGAGCGATGAACACCCGATCGACGGCTCGGCCACGCTGGAAGTGAAGTACCTGTAAACCCGCGGCCTCGTCGTTCGCGGCGAGGCGCCTTACTTGCACCGAACACATTGAAGACCGAATGATGAACAGAACCCTACGCCTGTGCACGGCGCTGTTATTGCTCAACACCGGCTCTAGCGTGTTTGCCAGCACCGCCACCGAGATGACCCTTTCGGGCCTGGTTACCCCCAGCTCCTGCACCATCGCGCTCTCCGGCAGCGGCATCATCGACCACGGCACCATCCCTGCCCATCTCCTCAACCAGGTGGCTCCCACCCCGTTGCCTACCCAATGGCTGGAGGTAGAGATCCACTGCAGCGGCCCCTTGTTGTTTGGCCTGATTGGCCTGGACAGCCGCGAAGATTCGTCCGCCGCACCGGACACTACCTACGGCCTGGGGAGAAACCCCATCGCGCCCGCGGAGCAGTTGGGTTACGTCGACCTGGCGTTCGAAGCGGCGCAAGGAGACGGCCAGGCCATGCAGTCACTTGTGTCAAACCCCGAAGGCGGCCTTTGGGCTCCCCAACCGGCCATCCACCCCAAGACACTCATGGGCTTCGCCCGTCCCGGCCGACCGTTTCCGGAACCCATCGTCACCCTGACCACCCGGATCCGCGCACAGACCACCATCCACCCGGCGAACCGTCTGACCCTCAGGCAAGACGTTCCCCTCGATGGCTCACTGGTCCTGGATTTGCGTTACCTCTAAGCCCTGTGATCATTTTAGGAACTGCGTCATGAAGACCTATCCAACCTTGCTGGCCCTGGGCTGGCTGCTGAGCACCCAGGCGTTTGCCGACGGCATGGTGCCCGACACCTCGGTGGTGATCGTCAACGAGGCCGACGGCGAAGCTTCGGTGTCGGTGACCAACACCGACGGCAAACTGGCCCTGCTGCACGTCACCCTGGAAGACATTCCGGAAGACACCGAATCGCTGCTGTTCGTCACCCCGCCCCTGTCCCGGGTCGAGGCCGACAAAAGCCAGCTGGTGCGCTTTATCCTGCGCAACCCCACGCCCCTGAAAACCCAACGCCTGAAGCGGGTGATCTTCGAAGGCATGCCCAAGGACCGTGACGCCGCCCAGGCTGGCCATGCGCGGGTGGGCGTGACCGTGCGCCAGAACCTGCCGGTGATCATTCATCCCAAGGGCCTGGCGCCGAACCGCACACCCTGGACCGGGCTGACCTGGTCGTTGAACGCCGGTCACCTGAACGTCGCCAACCCCACGCCTTACGTGGTGCGCCTGGCCCAGGAGCTGCAATTGCTGCCCGGCAAGCAGAGCCTGGTGCTGCCGCGCACTTATGTGTTGCCCGGCGAAACCCTGCGGCTCAGCACGCCCCACACCGCCACGGCCGTACGCCTGCAACCGGCCACCGTGTACGGCTTTGCCGTCGCCGCCTATGAAGCACCGATAACCGCCGCAAACGCTGAATAACGAAGTGACAGCCCTGTGACTGTCACCGGGAAGCCCGCCAACCGTTGCCGGCTTCCATAACCTGAGTGCCTTTACGTGAACACAGTAACCACTGACCCGGCTGGCGAAGCCGTGCCCGACTGTCCTTTACGCCCCGCCCGGATGCGGGCCGCGCTGCCACTGACCATGGCGTTGCTGTCGGCCGATGCCTGGGCCGATGCCTTCGACGCGCAAACCCTGCACCAGCGCGGTATCGACCCGGAGCTGGCCTACCTGCTGCTCGACGCACCGCGCTACACCAGCGGCCGCCATGCCGTGAGCCTGACGGTGAACGGCCAGCGCCGTGGCCGCCTCGATGTGCAGTTCGACAGCCAGGGCGCGCTGTGCTTCGACCGCCCGCTGCTGGACGCCGCCGACCTGGTGATACCGGCCCCGCTGGCCGACAGCCGCTGCCATGACTTCCTCGGCGAATACCCGCAAACCGTGGTGGAGCAAGACCCCGCCAGCCTGAGCGTGAGCCTGATGGTGCCCACCGATGCTCTGCGCCCGCGCCAACGTGAGCTGTCCGGTTATGAAACCGGAGGGTTCGCCGGCTTGCTCAACTACGACCTCACCGGTTTGTACAACCGTTATGGCGACGACGCCAGCCGCTTCGGCTCGGCCAATACCGAGCTGGGCTTCAACGCGGGCGACTGGATCGTGCGCAGCCGCCAGGTCCAGACCTGGCAAGACTCCCGGTCCCGCAGTACCCACCTGGAAGCCTATGCCCAGCGCACCTTCGCCGAGCAGCAGGCGGTGTTGCAGGCCGGGCAGATCAACCTCTACAACCCGGTGCTGTCATCCGCGCAGATCACCGGTATGCAGCTGTTTACCGAACAGGCCCTGCAGGACCAGGAACAGGGCTCGACCATCAGCGGCATCGCCAACAGCCCGGCCCAGGTGGAGGTGCGCCAGAACGGCGCGCTGATTCACTCCACGGTGGTGCCGGCCGGGCCGTTCTCGCTGACCGACGTGAGGCGCCTGAACACACGCTCCGACGTTGAAGTGACGGTCAAGGAAAGCACCGGCGAAGAGCGACGCTTCACCGTGCCGGCGGCGATGCTCGGCATCGGCTTGCCAGCCCCGGGTTACTCGTTGGGGGCGGGCCGGGTGCGCAATATCGGCGATACGCGCGGCGACGATCCGTGGGTGATCAGTGGCGGCTGGAGCGGCGCCTTGAACCCGCGCCTGAGCCTGGGAGCCGGCGCGCTTGCCGCCGAAGACTACCGTGCCACGGGTGCCAGCCTCGGCCTGTTGCCGTGGCCAGACGGCCAGGTACAACTGTCGACCCAGATTGCCGATGCCCAACGCCTGGGTGAACGCGGCGTACAGACCGACCTGAGCCTGTCCCAGCGCCTGGGCCGGCAATGGTCGATCACCGCCGGCGCCTCCCACCGCACCATGGGCTACCGGGAGCTGGAAGACGCCGCCTACTACGACTCACGGGACGACGAAGGTCGCCTCACCCGCTATCGCGACCAGCAGAGCCTGGCCCTGGGCTGGGCCCATCCATGGCTGGGTGCCTTCAATGCCGGCCTGTCGCGCACCACCACGTTCAACGGCGAAAACAGCAGCCGTGCCCTGGCCTCATGGGGCACCAGCGTGCGCGGCGTGTCGCTGTCGGCCAGTGCCGAGTGGCAGGTCAGCGGCCGGCAGAATAACGAGAACGCGGTGTACCTGAACCTGAGCGTGCCACTGGGTGAGAACCGGCGTGGGCGCTCCTGGGTGCGCAACTCCGGTGGCGAGCATCGCATCGGCCTGGGGGTGAACGAGCAGGTCAACGATCAACTCAGTTACCGGGTCAGTGCCGAGCACGACAGCCGCGACCAACAAGTGGAATCCACCCTCGGCGTGTCCTATCTGCCGCGCTATGCACAACTGGACATGAACTACAGCCGCTCTGACGCCGAGCGCTCCAGCTACCAGGGCGGTGTGCGCGGTGCGGTGGTGGCCCACAGCGGTGGCGTGACCTTCTCGCCTTATCCGGTGCGCGACACCTTTGCGCTGGTGTCTGTCGGCGATATGGCCGGGGTCAAGCTCACCACGCCCAGCGGCCCGGTATGGACCGACTTCCAGGGCCAGGCCGTGGTACCGCAGGTGTCCGCCTACGGGCGCAGCCCCGTGGAAGTGCAAACCCAGTCGCTGCCGCGCAACGCCGATATCAGCAACGGCCTGGCCGTCATCAGCGCCGGGCGCGGCGCGGTGGATCGCGTGGAATTCGGCGTGGCCCTGACCCGTCGTGCCTTGCTCACAGTGACCACCGACCACGGCACGCCGCTGCCCCGTGGCGCCACGGTGAGTACCGTCGATGGCGAGTTCGTGACCCTGGTGCAGGAAGGCAGCCAGGTGTTCCTGCCGAACGTGCTGGACCCACGTCCCCTGTGGGTCAAGGCACCGGGCATGAGCCGCTGTGAACTGCAGGTTGAACTCGCGGAAAAAGCCGACCCGCAGGTGTATTTCGAAACCGCCCCGGCCCGCTGTGTGACGCCATGAGGAAGACTGTGATGAAGCGATTGTTACTGCTGGGATTGGCCCTGGGCGCCATCGTCCAGAGCCGGGCGCACGCCGACGAATGCCAACTGACCCTAAGCCAGTCGCGCCTGGATTTCGGCGTGATGAACCGCGCCGTGCAGCGCAACCCCGGCGCAGAAATCCTGCTGGGAGAACGCCGCCTGAGCCTCAACCTGAACTGCCCGACGCCCACCGATATGCACGTGTTCTACCGGGCCCTGGCCGCGACCGCCGAGCGCTACCGCTTTACCGAGCGTGGCAGTTACCGCGTGCACATCAGCGATGCGGTACTCGACGGCCAGGCTGTTGAACTGGGGTTGACCAGCGGGCAAGGCCAGGCGCCCAGTGCCAGGGGCAGGACACTCGACTGGCGGCCCGACCAGGCCATCGTACCGTTGCGCGACGGTGCGCCGACCACCGGCAGCAGCTTCTCGGCGCAATTGCTGGTCAATGCCTGGGCACAGGCCGACGCCCTGCAAGTGCGCGACGCGCTGACCTGGGAAGCCACCGGCTTGATCGACGCCGTCGCCAGCGGCCGCGCACGGGAGTTGTCGCTGCAAGCCGGCTTCGCTCCGGCGGCCTGCGAGACCACGCTGTCCAACGGCGGCATCATCGACTTTGGCCGTATGTGGTCCAGGAGCCTTAACACCGACAAGGAAACCGGGCTGGTCTCCCGCAGCCTGCTGCTGAGTATCGGCTGCGACGGCCCGACTCATTTCGCCTTGCGCATGCATGACAACCGCAAAGGCTCGGCCACCGGCGGCATCGACGAAACCGCCTACGGCCTGGGAGTGGACGACAGCCGTAATAAAATCGGCCGGTACTTCCTCTATTTCGACCCCTTCGACCTGCGCGCCGATGCCCTGCCCCAGGTATATCGCACCGACTCCACCACCGGTGGCGTGGCCTGGAGCAGCTCCAGCGCCTACCCCATTCCCATCGGCAGCAGCAGTTTGCTCGGCTTTACCGCTCTACCCGGCAGCAATGCCGGCCCCACCGCGATCCAGAACCTGAGTGGGCAGATCAGCGTGCGCGCCGTCCTGTCCCCCATGAACAGCCTGGACCTGCGTACGGAAGTACTGCTCGACGGTTCCGGCACGATTGAAATCATCTACCTCTGATCAAGGAGTATGGTCATGCACCTACGCCAGCGTTCTCTCGCAACACTTGCCCTGCTGACCCTCAGCAGCGGTGCCACGGCAGCCTCCAGTGTTGAACTCGGCGTCACCGGCTTGCTCACTCCCAGTGCCTGTACACCGGCGCTGTCGAGCAACGGGCTGATCGACTACGGCAAGATTTCCCAACAGGAGTTGAACATTGATCGCGGCAAACGCCTGCCGGTGCGCTACCTGAGCGTGACCATCAACTGCGAGGCAGCGACTCGCTACGCCCTGCGCATGAGCGACAACCGCGACGGCACCGCCAACGTCAACAGCGAAATCTACTACGGGCTGGGCCTGGACCCGAGTGGCAACAAGATCGGGCTGTACTCCCTGACCTTCGACCCCAAGCAGACGGTGATCGACAGCCTGCCGGAGGTTTACGGCACCGAGTCCACCAGCGGCGGGATCGCCTGGCGCACCGCCAACAGCAACCCGATCGACATCGGTTCGCGCAGCTTTCTCGGCTTTACCGACACCGTCGGCAGCACCAGCGGGCCGACGGCCTTTCAGACGCTGAGCAGCCTGGTCAGGGTCGATACGGTGATCGCTGCCAAGAACAATCTCGACCTCAGCAGCGACGTGCATATCGATGGTTCCAGCACTATGGAAGTGCTGTACCTCTAGACCTTTTCGCTGGTCACGCCGACATACCGCGCACGCCCGGCGCCCAACCCCGCGATGATCGCGCCCAGGCCGATCACCGCGAAAATCCAGCCGGTGGCGTTCCAGCCACCGGTCCAGTCATGCACCAGCCCGACCGCGAACGGCCCCATGGACGCCAGGGTGTAGCCGATGCCCTGGGCCATGCTCGACAGGTTGGCGGCTACATGGGCGTCCCGTGAACGCAGCACGATCAAGGTCAGCGCCAGGCTGAAAGTGCCACCCTGGCCCAGGCCCAGCAGAATCGCCCAGCCCCACAAGCCGTCCAACGGTGCATACAGGCAACCGAACAGGCCGCCCAGGGTCAGCACCATCACCACCACGATGGCCAGGCGCTGGTCCTTGCCACGAGTGGCCAACCAGGGCGCAGCCAGGGAACTGGCCAGTTGCACAATCACCGAACCGGAAAGCACCAGGCCCGCCTGGGTGGCGCTCAGGCCACGGCCGATCAGGATCGACGGCAGCCAGCCAAACACAATGTACGCCAGGGAGGATTGCAGGCCCATGTACAGGGTCACCTGCCAGGCCAGCGGATCACGCAACAAGCCCTTCACGCGATAGGCCACCTGGTGCGCGCCGTGTTTCTGGCCGACCTGTGGCAACCAGAACAACGCCGCGACCAACGCCGGGAGAATCCAGAACCCCAGGCCGATGTTCCAGCTGTCGCCGAAGTAATGACTCAGGGGCACCGTGGATCCCGCCGCCAGCGCTGCACCCAGGCACAGGGCCATGGTGTACACGCCGGTCATGGTGCCGGCCTGTTTGGCGAAATCGCGTTTGACGATGCCGGGCAACAGCACCCCGATGATGCCGATACTCGCGCCCGCCAGCAGGCTGCCGGCGAACAGCCCGGCCTCACCCAATGAGCTGCGCAGGATGATGCCGCCGGCCAGGGTCAGCAGAATGCCCAGCACCACCCGCTCGGCGCCAAAACGTCGGGCCAGGATCGGAGCCAGTGGCGCGAACAGGCCCAGGCACAAGACGGGCAGCGTCGTCAGCAACCCGGCCTTGGCCGCCGAGAGACCCAGGCTGTGGGAGACCTCAGCGAGCAGCGGCGCCATGCTCGACAACGCCGGGCGCAGGTTCAGCGCCACCAGGATCAGGCCCAACAGCAACAACCACGGACGGCTTACCACCGGCGGGCTGTGCTGGACCTCCTCGTCATCGGCTTCGGCGTCGATCAGCAGTTCATCAAGGGCACTTTCTGAACGGGGCATAGTGGTCTCGGGTTCAAGGTTCATTGATCAACTGCCGGGACAGGGCCTTGGCGCGTTCCGGGTCCTGTTGCTCCACGGCATCGAGCAAGGCGCCGTGCAGGTCGAATACCGCTTGCCGGCGCGGCTGGATGTTCAGGGTCTGGCGCAGTTGCGCGCCGACAATGCTCGAGAAGTACTGATACAGCTCGCTCAAGGCCGGGTTGTGGGCCGCGTCCACCAGGCGTTTGTGGAACACCAGGTCGCAGCTGATGTAGTGCTCAAGATCACCGTGGTAATGGTCGCCGCTGGCGTTGAGGGCCGCGCGCAAAGCGACCAGGTCTTCATCGGTGCGGCGCAACGCGGCCAAGCCGACTGCCTCGACTTCAAGAATCTGCCGCGTCTCCTGCGCCTGAGCCAGGGTGCAATGGGACAAGGCTTTCATCGCGCCCAGCGGGTCGGTCATGGAGCGCAAATAGCTGCCGTCGCCCTGGCGGATCTCGATCAACCCGGAGAATGCCAATACGCGCATGGCTTCACGCACGGTGTTGCGGCTGATCCCCAACTCGGCAGACAACTCGGGCTCGGTGGGCAGGCGTTCGCCGATGGCCCATACGCCTTGGGTGATGCGCTGGCGCAACTGTTCGAGGGCTTGATCGACGAGGGAGCGTTTGATCAGGGGGGCGATGTCTGTCATGGGTTTCGTCCTTTCATCCAATCATAGGATGAATTTTCCCACAGCCTATTCGGAGTTGCCTACAAAGGCAACGCACTAGGGTTCTTGGGCAGGCAAAGGAGCAGTATTTTCGATTGGTAAAATTACCCTCAGAGGGTAATTATTGGACTCAGGTGTCTTATGGAAAAGTACACACCTCATTACGATCTGGCGGTGATAAAGGCGGATGTCAGGCGGCTTGGAAAGCAAGCATTTACTCAAAGCGCACGCCGTTGCGGCGAGGATCTTGATTTAAGCATCGAACAAATGCAGGCGGTCATTTTCGAGTTGAAAAACACGATGCTGTACAAGTCGATGACCACTCATGACGACCATCGAGTTTGGCAAGATGTGTATCACATTCACTCACATGATCTGGAGATCTACATCAAGGTGACCTACCGCACGGATGGTAAACCTCCGGTGATCTCCTTCAAGGAGAAAAACCCATGAAAACAGAGCAATGCTTCAGCTGCGGCAGGCATGACGGAATGCATCACTTTTCAGGACGTAGCGAAACATCGGAAGTCAAAGGTTTGCATCGCCGTATAGACGATCTGTCTGGATGGGAGTGCCAGGCATGTGGAGAGGTGATCCTGGACCCCGAAGACGCGGAACGCTATTCAGACCACTGCGATGAAATCGTTCACAGTTTCAGGCAGATGGTCGGCACCGAGATGAAGCGCATACGCCGCAAACTGCACCTTTCACAAAAAGAAACGGTACAACTGCTATCGGGTGGCGGCCACAACGCCTTATCTCGCTACGAGCGCGGTGAGGTATTGCCCCCCAAATCCCTGGTAGTCCTGATGCGTTTGCTTGAGCGTCACCCCCACTTGCTGGTCGAAGCAAAAATCCTGAGTGAAGGCGCAGATCTTCGCAATTCCGTGCATACGGTACATAAAGAGCACGAGACCCTGACGACAACTTGATTGATGGCAAAAATAAACCCGGCACCAGGCCGGGTTTATTGTTTCAAGCATCACTCATCGATCAATGCAGAATCTGGCTCAAGAACAACTTGGTCCGATCATTCTGCGGGTTGTCGAAGAAGTCATTCGGCGCCGCCTGTTCAACGATCTCGCCCTTGTCCATGAAGATCACGCGGTTGGCCACGGTGCGCGCAAAGCCCATTTCGTGGGTCACGCAGAGCATGGTCATGCCGTCTTCCGCCAGGCCGATCATGGTGTCCAGTACCTCTTTCACCATTTCCGGATCGAGCGCCGAGGTCGGCTCATCGAACAGCATGATTTTCGGCTTCATGCACAGCGCACGGGCAATCGCCACGCGCTGTTGCTGGCCGCCGGACAACTGCCCCGGAAACTTGTGGGCCTGCTCCGGAATACGCACGCGCTCAAGGTAGTGCATGGCAATTTCTTCAGCCTTGCGCTTGGGCATCTTGCGTACCCACATCGGGGCCAGCGTGCAGTTCTGCAGGATGGTCAGGTGCGGGAACAGGTTGAAGTGCTGGAACACCATGCCGACTTCGCGGCGGATCGCTTCGATCTGCTTGAGGTCGTTGGTCAGTTCCACGCCATCGACCACGATGCGGCCCTGCTGGTGCTCTTCCAGGCGGTTGAGGCAGCGGATGGTGGTGGACTTGCCGGAACCCGACGGGCCGCACAGCACGATACGCTCGCCCTGCTTGACGTTCAGGTTGATGTCTTTCAACACATGGAACTGGCCGTACCACTTGTTGACGCCCTGCATCTGAATAATGCCTTCAGGGCTCACAGGCTGTTTGATCGCTTCACTCATCACAACACTCCTAACGCTTGTGGCCTGTGTCCAGCTTGTGTTCCAAATGAATGGAATAGCGGGACATACCAAAACAGAAAATCCAGAACACCAGGGCGGCGAACACGTAGCCTTCAGTGGCCATGCCCAACCATTTCGGGTCGGCGGCGGCTTGCTTGACGCTGTTGAGCAGGTCGAACAGGCCGATAATGATCACCAGGCTAGTGTCCTTGAACAACGCGATAAACGTGTTGACGATGCCCGGGATCACCATCTTCAGTGCCTGGGGCAAAATCACCAGGCCCATGCTGCGCCAGTAACCCAGGCCCATCGCGGCCGCAGCCTCGTATTGGCCCTTGGGAATCGCCTGCAAGCCACCGCGCACCACTTCGGCCACATAGGCCGACTGGAACAGGATCACGCCGATCAAGGCCCGCAGCAATTTGTCGATGCCCATGCCTTCCGGCAGGAACAGCGGCAACATTACCGACGACATGAACAGCACCGTGATCAACGGCACGCCGCGCCAGAACTCGATGAAGGTCACGCAGACCACACGAATCGCCGGCATGTTCGAACGCCGACCCAACGCCAGCACGATGCCCAGCGGCAAGGCCCCGGCAATGCCGACGGTGGCGATCACCAGGGTCAGCATCAAGCCGCCCCATTGGCTGGTGGCCACGTTGGTCATGCCGAAGATCCCGCCGTGCAGCAGGAAGTAGGCAACGATCGGGTACACCACCAAAAAGCTCAGGCCGTAGACCGCCTTGCGCGTGAAGCGCGAGATGAACAACGGCGCCACACCCACGATGGCCAGCCACACGGTCAGGTCGACGCGCCAGCGCAGGTCGCCGGGGTAGTAGCCGTACATGAACTGCCCGAAGCGCTGTTGGATAAACACCCAGCAGGCGCCCTCCTTGGTGCAGTCGGCGCGGGTGGTACCGACCCAGTTTGCATCGAGGATCGCCCAGTGCAGGATCGGCGGCACGACCAGGTAGATCAGGTAGAACGCCAGCAATGTCAGCAGGGTGTTGAGCCAGCTGGAAAACAGGTTGGCGCGCATCCATGCCATCGGCCCGAACACTTTGTTCGGTGGCGGCATATCAGGTTTGAAAGTATGCGTACTCATGCAGGTTTCCTCACCGCTCGATCAGCGCAATGCGCTTGTTGTACCAGTTCATCAGCAGGGAAATGCTGATGCTGATCGCCAGGTACACGCTCATGGTGATGGCAATAACCTCGATGGCCTGGCCGGTCTGGTTGAGCACCGTGCCGGCAAACAGCGAAACCATTTCCGGGTAACCGATACCGGCCGCCAGTGACGAGTTTTTCGCCAGGTTCAGGTATTGGCTGGTCAGCGGCGGAATGATCACGCGCAGGGCTTGCGGGATGATCACCTTGCGCAGGGTCGGACCGTTGCGCAGCCCGAGGGAACGCGCCGCTTCGGTCTGGCCGTGGCTGACGGACTTGATGCCTGAACGCACGATCTCGGCGATAAACGCCGCGGTATACACGGTCAGGGCCAGGGTCAGCGCCAGCAACTCGGGAATCAGTACCCAGCCGCCGACGAAGTTGAAGCCTTGCAGCTTGGGCATTTCCCAGTGCAGCGGCGCGCCGAACACCAAAGCGCACAGCGCAGGGATCACCACCAACAGCGCCAGGCCGGCCCAGAACTTGTGGAACGGAACACCGGTGGCTTCAAAGCGTTTATTTGCCCAACGGGCCATCAGCACAATGGCGATGATTGCCACCACGACGCTGATCACAAACGGCCAGAAACCCTCCGCCATCAACGCGGCGGGAATGTTCAGGCCACGGCTGCTGACAAAGAACGTGTCGCCGAAGTTGTGGCTGTTGCGCGGCCCCGGCATCGTCAGGAATACCGCGAAGTACCAGAACAGGATTTGCAGCAGCGGCGGAATGTTGCGGAACACTTCCACATACACCGTGGCCAGCTTGTTGATCATCCAGTTGGGCGACAAGCGCGCCACACCGATGATGAACCCGAGGATGGTCGCCAGGACCACACCGATCACCGTCACCAGCAGGGTGTTGAGCAAACCGATCACAAAGACCCGGGCATAGCTGTCCGATTCGGTGTAGTCGATCAGGTGCTGAGCGATGCCGAAGCCGGCACTGCGCTCAAGAAAGTCGAAACCCGAGGTAATGCCCCGGTGTTGAAGGTTGGTTTGCGTGTTGTTGAACAGGTACCAGCCCAACGAGACCACCGCCACAATCGTGATGATCTGGAATAGCCACGCACGCACTTTTGGATCACTGAAGCTGAGCTTCTGTTTTGGTGCGCCGATTTGATTTTGCATTAAGTGCCCCAGAAATAATGGAACAGAACATCACCCGGCGGTTGGCCCACCGGGTGATAGAACCATCAGCGATCAGCGCACAGGTGGTGCGTATTGAATGCCACCGTTGGTCCACAGAGCGTTCAGGCCACGATCGATTTCCAGAGGCGTGCTCTTGCCGAGGTTTTTCTCGAACACTTCGCCGTAGTTACCGACCTGCTTGACGATCTGTACGACCCAGTCCTTCTTCACTTTCAGGTCTTTGCCGTATTCGCCGTCAGCACCCAGCAGACGGGCAACGTCCGGGTTCTTGGTGGACTTGGCTTCAGCTTCGACGTTTTTGGAGGTGATACCGGCTTCTTCGGCGTTGAGCATGGCGTAGCCAACCCAGCGCACGATGGCCAGCCACTCGTCGTCGCCGTTACGCACGACAGGGCCCAGTGGTTCTTTGGAAATGGTTTCCGGCAGTACCACGTAGTCTTTCGGCGAAGCCAGCTTGCTGCGCTGTGCGTAGAGCTGGGACTTGTCGGAGGTCAGTACGTCGCAACGACCGGATTCCAGCGACTTGGCGCTTTCATCGGAGGTGTCGAACGTGATCGGGGTGTACTTCAGGTTGTTGGCGCGGAAGTAGTCGGAAACGTTCAGCTCAGTGGTGGTACCGGCCTGGATGCAGATGGTTGCACCGTCCAGTTCCTTGGCACTTTTCACGCCCAGCTTGTTGTTCACCAGGAAACCAACACCGTCGTAGTAGGTGATGAAGCCCGGGAATTTCAGGCCCATGCCGGCATCGCGGGAGCTGGTCATGGTGGTGTTGCGCGACAGGATGTCGACTTCGCCAGACTGAAGCGCGGTGAAACGCTCCTTGGCATTCAACTGGCTGAATTTGACCTTGGTTGCGTCGCCGAATACGGCAGCGGCAACAGCACGGCACACGTCAGCGTCGATCCCGAGGATCTTGCCGCTGGCGTCCGGCACCGAGAAGCCCGGCAGACCGTCGCTCACGCCACACTGCACAAAGCCTTTCTTCTGCACGGCATCCAGAGTGGCGCCAGCCTGGGCGAAACCACTGACACCCAGTACGGTAGCCGCGGTCACGATGGCCAGGGTGGATTTCAATACCTTCATTCAAACCTCCAGTTTTGCTCTTGTTGTGTCGGAGCTCGAACCCCACCGCACCCTTATGAGGCGACATCGACCCGTGTTGGCTTTTTTTGGGGTCAAACAGCATGAGGTTTTTGCTTTAAGTCCAGTTGCTATCCCACAGGCGCCAGTCACTGATAGTGTTACCGCCTGGGGTGAGCCTTGACATCGGGTTTCACATAGCAAGCCCCGTACCAGACTGATGGCTGAGTCGTTTCAGCCCATGGTCAAGAGCAAAAGATTCAACCTTGCGACATTCTCTTAACAGATCAACCCGTCGCGCACCGTTCCGACGCACTCAATCGGAGCGCACGCACATATATGGAGCAGACATGACCGAACCCTTGATTCTTCAGCCCGCCAAGCCCGCAGACGCCTGCGTAATCTGGTTGCATGGCCTGGGTGCCGATCGCTACGACTTCCTGCCCGTGGCCGAAGCCCTGCAGGAAAAACTCCTGTCGACGCGCTTTGTCCTGCCCCAGGCGCCGACACGCCCGGTGACCATCAATGGCGGCTACGAGATGCCGAGCTGGTACGACATCAAGGCCATGAGCCCGGCGCGTTCCATCAGTGTTGAAGAGCTGGAAGCCTCGGCAAAAATGGTTACCGACCTGATCAAGGAACAAAAAAGCAGCGGGATAGACGCCTCGCGGATTTTCCTTGCCGGTTTTTCCCAGGGTGGCGCCGTGGTGTTCCACACCGCGTTCCTGAAATGGCAGGGTGCTTTGGGTGGCGTGATTGCCCTTTCCACCTACGCTCCCACTTTCGGTGACGAACTCGAATTATCGGCCAGCCAGCAACGGATTCCGGTGATGTGCCTGCACGGCCAATACGACGACATGGTGCAGAACGCCATGGGTCGCAGCGCCTATGAGCATTTGAAGTCGCGCGGTGTCACCGTTGCATGGCAGGAATACCCAATGGGCCATGAAGTGTTACCCCAGGAGATACACGATATTGGCAGCTGGTTGGCCGCCCGCCTGGGCTGAAAACCAGCCATTGTGTAGCCGCATGACCAACGCACTACGCCGCGCCCGATTCTTGCATTACACTGGCCGGCGTACATTCCTTAACCAATTGATGAGATGACCGTGCTCAAAGCACTCAAGAAGATGTTCGGTAAAAGCGAGGCTGAGCAGCTCGCGCCAGGTTCCAGTGCCCCCGCCCACGTTCAAGGCAGCCGCAATGACGGCCAGCAGCCTGGCCGGACCGCACCTGTAGCCTCGCCAAAAAAAGAGCCGGTGACCACACCCGCCACGGTTAACGTCGCTGAAGAGCCAGCCGCCGACCAACCACGCCAGGAGCCACGCCAGGAAAAGCCGCGCCGTGAACGCGCGCCCAAACCTGTGGTTATTCCCTGGAAACTGGAAGACTTCGCCGTCGAACCCCAGGAAGGCAAAACCCGCTTTCATGATTTCAAGCTCGCCCCGGAACTGATGCACGCCATCCAGGACCTGGGTTTCCCGTACTGCACGCCGATCCAGGCGCAAGTGCTGGGCTTCACTCTCGCCGGCAAAGACGCCATCGGTCGCGCCCAGACCGGTACCGGCAAGACCGCTGCGTTCCTGATCTCGATCATCACCCAGCTGCTGCAAACCCCGCCGCCGAAAGAGCGCTACATGGGTGAACCCCGCGCACTGATCATCGCCCCGACCCGGGAGCTGGTGGTACAGATCGCCAAGGACGCCGCCGACCTGACCAAGTACACCGGCCTCAACGTGATGACGTTTGTTGGCGGGATGGACTTCGACAAGCAGCTCAAGCACCTGGAAGCGCGCCACTGCGACATCCTGGTGGCCACGCCGGGGCGCTTGCTGGACTTCAACCAGCGCGGCGACGTGCACCTGGACATGGTCGAAGTGATGGTGCTGGACGAAGCCGACCGCATGCTCGACATGGGTTTCATCCCGCAAGTGCGTCAGATCATTCGCCAGACCCCGCCGAAAAACGAGCGCCAGACCCTGCTGTTCTCCGCGACCTTCACCGAAGACGTGATGAACCTCGCCAAGCAGTGGACCACCGACCCGTCCATCGTCGAGATCGAGGCACTCAACGTCGCCAGCGAGAACGTCGAACAGCATATCTATGCCGTGGCCGGTGCCGACAAATACAAGCTGCTCTACAACCTGGTCAACGACAACGGTTGGGAGCGGGTCATGGTGTTTGCCAACCGCAAGGACGAAGTGCGCCGCATCGAAGAACGCCTGGTGCGTGATGGCGTGAATGCCGCGCAACTGTCCGGCGACGTGCCGCAACACAAGCGCATCAAGACCCTGGAAGGTTTCCGCGAAGGCAAGATTCGCGTGCTGGTGGCCACCGACGTGGCCGGGCGCGGGATTCACATCGATGGCATCAGCCACGTGATCAACTTCACCCTGCCGGAAGTGCCGGACGACTACGTGCACCGGATTGGCCGTACCGGCCGCGCGGGCGCGGCGGGCGTGTCCATCAGCTTTGCCGGTGAAGATGACTCGTATCAGTTGCCGTCGATCGAAACCTTGCTGGGCCGCAAGATCAGCTGCGAAACGCCGCCGACGCATTTGTTGCGTCCGGTGGAGCGCAAACGCCCTTAAGCTGGAAGACCTCAGGCCGAATTCCATTCGGCCAGGATGGGTTGGCGAACACGCGAGGCCTCCTGCGAAAAGGCCTCATGGAAAGTGAAGCTGCTGCCCGACATATCGACAAGGCGATGGGCCTGAGGCTGGGGTTGCGGCTGCCCCAGTGGCTGCTGCAAGTTCTCGGCATCGCCCCCGATAGGCGCTGCCGGCTGGCGCTTTCTGATCCGACCGTCGACCGAGCGGTACAGATTGACCACGCGCAAGCCAAAACGCGTCACCCCCCAGGCTTGGCTTGGCAGCGTAATGTCATTGAAGAACTTGTAAGAAGCACCGGTCAGCAACTTGCCAGCGGCCTGCAATCCGGCCCTTGTTTGGGAACTCAATAGACTGAAGCTTCGGACCGCCGGGCTTGCGGCGACTTCAACCGCCCGGGAAGCGCCCGTCGCCGCTATGCCTGCGCCCCCTAAACTGGCCGCGACACCCACCGCTGCAAAGGTCAGCGATGCCCAGTTCAGGACGTTGATTTGACTGGAGCGATCCCAGCCCATCTGACTGTCGACCGCCTCAACGCTCAGTGCGGCAATCCCCAACGTCCCACCTACCGAGGCCGCGCCTGAGGCTACCAACAGCGCGCTCTTGCCGGCAATGGTCAGTGCAGCGGCTTGAGCGCCGATGGCAGCGAGCAAGCCCGCAGTTGCAAGCCCAGCGGTGACCACCGACATGCCCAGTGCAACACCGGTCAGTGCCCACCGGGCCCATGTTGGAAAACTGAAGAGGCCGCTGGGGTCCGACCAATTCACCGGGTCATCGCCACAATAGGCGTAGCTGTTGATCCCGCCCTCGTCAAAAGGACTGAGGGGATCAGGAGAGAGAAACACCATGAGTTCGGGATCATAGGCACGGCGCCCATTACCCAGGTGATAGAGGTTGACCGGTACGTCCAGCCGTTCGCCGTTGTATGCGGGCAGTTGCAGATGGACCATCGAAGGAGGCGTGCCATCTGCCAAGGCGATCCTGGCGTCACCGTAGGGCGCATACTGCCGGCGCACCTGCTCCATGCCAGGCGCCACCACACCGCGGACACTGCCAGCGCCGTCATTGACCAGTAGTTGCTCGCGATTACCGTGATCACGGTAGGCCAGCACCTGGTCGCCGTCGCGCACGTAATGCACCCGTTTACTGCCCTCCACCAGCGTGTCGAGCCGATCCCCGGCATAGGCCAGCATCACGGGGGCTTCGTTGCCTCGCGCAGCAAGCACCTGGCGTGCCTCGCCGTCGTATTGATAGCTGTACCTGAGAGCGTCGACCTGCACACCAGTGAGCTGGTCAAAACCGTTGTACGCAAAGCTGCGGCTGGAGGTGCCCTGCTGCAAATTACCGGAGGCGTCATAGCTCAGGGTCAGGTTTTGCACCGGGTTAGTGTGGGTTACGCGCGTCAGGCAAGCAGGATCTTGACCCTGGAAAAAACGCTCGCTACGGTCGCTACCGCCATCGGTAAATGTCGTCTGCACTTCGGTCATATTATCGAGACCGTCGTAACTGAAATGCTGCTGCTTGATCGCCCGACCCAATCGATCCATCGGGAATTGCGTGCCGTCGCACACATAGGATTTGAGCCGCGAATAACCATCGTAAGTGAACGTCTCGCCCGTGACCACGGCGTCATTCGCATCTTTCAACGTGCGAGTGGCCAGCAGGCCATCGTCGTAATAGGTGCTGACGATGTTCTGCAGTAGCGCACCGAACTGATCCAGCTTACGTTCTGACTCACGCCCCCATGCGTCATAGACCACCGAGTCGGTAAGACGCATGAATTGGTAACTGAGGGTTCGCGCCGATGGGCGCCCCAGGCTGTCGTAAGCCTGGATCGTGCCGATAAAACCGGTGGTTGTCTGTTGGAGGCGTCCGAACAGGTCATATTTCAGGTCACTGCGCTGCCCATCCGCCGAGGTATGCCGCAACAGCCGCCCACACGGTGAGTAGCTGGTCAGGCTAGTCAATGCCTGACTGCCCAGCGTCTGAACTTCCTTGGCGAGATAGCCGTTCTCGTCGTAACTCATCTCATGCTTGAGCCCGGCTGTAAGGGATTGTCGCATCGCGCCACTGATGGGGTCGTACTCAAGGTCTATCGGCGCATGTCCTGCCATCTGGACGCCCGTCAATGTTTCCAGCTCGAGGTCATACCGGTACTCCTGGCGGTCACCGCGCGGCGAAGTCACCGCCACTGGCGCAACCTGGTTGGGCTTGTACTCCCAGGTCGTGGCTGTTGCGTTGCCACGCGCTTGGGAAATGACGCGGCCCAGGCTGTCGTATTCACGCGTGCCAAGCAGCTTGCTGTCTACGGTGAGGGTGCGCACCATTGGCTCGCTGGTGCCAAGCGCATACGTCGTCAACCGCTCACGGGGCGGCGTTCCGTCGGAGGGGGTTTCCAGGCTGCGCACCACACGATCAAAAATGTCATAGGCGTATTCAGTCTTGGTCTTCCTGGCATCGATGCGCTCCGTGCAGCGGCCCAGCCCGTCATAAGTACGGGTTTCCACCACAATGCGCGCACCGCCAACGCTCACCCGCTCAACCCGTGCCGGTTGATTGTGTTCGTTGAACCAGGTTTCCAGTTGCGCGTCACCTTGCACCCCCGTCACCCGGCGGTTGAGGAGCGGGTCATATTCATCGATCAATACCCGACCATCGGGTTGAGTTACCGTCCACGGGTTGCCCCAGATGTTATAGGCGTGGCTGGTTTTCAATGTACGCGGCCCATCACCCAGATAATCCAGTCGGGTTTGCTTCACGAGCCGCCCGAGTGCGTCGTACGCCCAGGAACCCAGAAGCCTGTCATTGTCCGCGATGCCATCAAGCGATTGCGCAGCAGAGAGCTGGCGTCCCATGCCATCGAAATACGTGAAGAGCACGGTGCCTTGTGCGTCCGTGGTGACCAAATGGGCCATCTTGGCCCCGGCCGAAAAGTGATAGGCATAACGACGTCGGGCCATCTGGAGCGTGCCTGGCGCGGCGGTTTCCGATGTCAGCCGCCCACTGACATCGTACGTCATCGCCAGGCTGCCGACGGCATCACGTGTCATGTCGAGCAGACGCTGATTGGTCAGTGACCACGTGCGCGCGGACTCAAGCCATTGACCAGGCTCACGCCCCTTCAAGCTCCGGACTTCGGTGATCGAGTCGCCATTGAAGGTGCAGGTGAAATCGGAGACCAGAGAGAGTTTGTCGATCGTCGTCGTGGAGCTTTTCAAGCGACCATGCAGGGCGGGGTTGGCGGCCACAGAATGATAGGTATAAGACGTATGGGTGCCCCCTTCAAGGTTGATGGCGAGCGGCATGACGAAGTAGCCGCCCCCCGTTATCGAGACGTCGGTGTGGGAATGTTCAGTGGTCCGAGCCGCAGTGGTCGATCTGGCCGGGAAAAGCTTTTCCAGCTTCAGGTAACGTTGAAAGAGTCCATGGGGGTCGGCAGGGCATCTTCGAGGCTCGCCGGTCACCGGGTAATAAGTGTATTCGGTGCGTACGCCGGAGGCCTCGGTGCGGCTTAGTTCGTTGCCGAAGTCATCGGTGGTAATACTGACCACTTCCGCCCTTGGGGGGTTGCCACCCTGGGGATACAGCTCAAAGGTCTTGGTGATGCGGCTCGGAAGTTGGAGATTGGCGGGCTGATTTGGAAACTGGATGCCCAGAACTTCATTGTAGACAGTCTCGGTTTTGACCTGGCTGCCATTGGCTAGCATTAATTCCTCAGTCATCAGGTGAAAACGATTATAAGTGGCGCGGGTCGACCGCAGGGGCTTGCCATTATTATCAACGTAAGTTTCTTCCGCCCAATAAGCGTACTCGCTATCCACCCGATACAAATTATCCTGGCCCTGGCGGAATCCGCCATTCAGAGGATATCCCGTGAAGTTACGGTTGGGACTGTATTTATAAGATCGGACGACAGAGGGCTGCCCGCGCCCAGGGTTTTGCTCCCAGTGGGTGACGACCGGAATATACAAACGGGCATCGTATTGAAGCCCATTGGGGTTATACCGAATTATCTCTTGCCCCCCCATGGGTGTCATAACCTGCGAAATAGCCACCATTGCGTCAGGCAACCTGAGGTACTGAAACGAATAGGCCTCACTTGCGACTGGCCCGGCCAGGTCATAAGGAACCGTGACCTTGGTCAGTTGGTTGTCGATATGAGTATATTCAAATCGCGTACGGGCATAACGATTACCATCAATTAGTGTATCGGCGGTTACCAGCGATCCGGCGGAATACTTCAGCATCAACAGGTCGATTTCTTTATCGTCAACAATGCTCTGCAATAAGTTATTACCGCCATACCGGAAGCTCAGCCGCTCGCCATTTTCGAACTGGATAGCACTGATCTTATAGGGACCGGGAATGCTGAGGGGACGCAGGATTTCGACAGTGCCATCCTTGTAAATTACGTGCAGCGTATTTTGCGCAACCCGTTTTATGGTGAGGTCCTTCAACTTATGGTCGGTAATAACAGCATTGTCCCCTACGGAGGGCAGCCCTTGGGTTAGATATTGTTCACCGTTGAGTAGCGTAAGCTTGAAGCTGTTCGGGTCAAATTCGGTATTCGACAAGCTCCAGCCTTTACCGTAGCCACTGTTGCGGGTATCCATCATCGAGAACGCCAAGGCAATCTCTCGACTGACCTCTAACGGCCCTTTTGGGCTCAAGACTGCCAAACGAATCAGACACCCATACTGCCCGGTACGCAGGTCAACCGAACCGCCGAGGTGGGCACTGAAATTAAACGCGTTCGAATAGATGTCCATAGGTCCACCGCTTCGCACTTGGAGAGGGGATGAAATGCCTGGAACGTCAGGGTTTTGAAGTGGCGCGCAGCACCATCACATTGTAATTGTCGGTCTCGGTCAGGTAATAGTGATGCGAGCAGCCATAACTATCGACCATTGTCCAAATACTGGCCCCTTGTTGATCGGTGTTGGGGTTATCCAACCAGGCCTTGACTCGCGCAGCACGCATGATGGTATTGCGCTTGTTCGCAGGAATTGGGTCATTTCCCCCTGAAGATTTTTTCAGCAGGCTATTCATTGTGATGTTTCCAACAGTATTACCCCGTATGACACCGCCGATCTGTCTAATACCGTGCCCAATGTCCCGAGTGTAGTAAATATCAAAGTGATCCCCCTGAACAGATGAATCTTTTAATTTTACGGGATCAGTCGGAGGTATATTCTCGACAAATCTCAACCCAAGGGGGGGCGTCCAATAATAAATATCCACATCCACACCCTGCACTGAAAAGGCGTCGGTATCAGCCCAATGATCGAGCCGCTCAGCAGACAATGTATAGGGCTCTTGACACTTAACAGTGACAGATGATTGATAATTAACATTATCTCTCTCCATATTAGTTGTATATGTTTTACGTCCCACCG
The DNA here is from genome assembly GCF_013386245.1 of Pseudomonas sp. 21615526. NCBI lineage: Bacteria > Pseudomonadati > Pseudomonadota > Gammaproteobacteria > Pseudomonadales > Pseudomonadaceae > Pseudomonas > Pseudomonas sp. 21615526. The sequence continues at coordinate 61,813 of NZ_JACAOM010000080.1, forward strand.
TAATTTTTGCCATAAACTGCTGATTACCACTTGATCTCAGATCACACCTCAGGTATCGCTTCTCATTTTCGAGCGGACCAATACCGGGCATCGGCTGAATAATAGGGTTAGAAGGGGCTGTAGCCATGCTGGGTTCCTCAAGCACCCCCGACCACCGACCCATGTTAAATTCGTTCCTTTTTGTATCACAATACCATCCGGCCGGAATTGTCGCTTCTGGGTTTGTGGAATACTCAACCACCGTGGCACTTTCAAGCTCCGTCGCCTCAAAGGCTGCCAGCTCCCATATACCTTCAGCGTTTCTCCTCTCCTTTTGGACAATTATATTGACTTGACATTGCTGTTTGCCACCCAGATACACCTCATTATTAACTACATTGCCACCATCGCGAGGGAATTCAATATCAAACGTTTTTAAACGAACATTGGGATCTTCCGCTTTCATTTCCTTCTCCTTATCCAACATAGGGAACAGTTATCATCAACGCCACATCTTGTACCGGCCTGATGCAAGTAAGCGCTTTATAGAAGGGACCGCCTACTGTTAGAAATAACAGTTTTTCCGGAATTTTCAGGTCAAAAGGAAATAGCGATTTCCTGCTTTATCGCCAGGCTGAATATAAATGTGAAAGCGGGCTTGTGGAGGAGCAAGCAAGCCTGCACATTTGGTTTCAGCATTTTCAAATCCAGGAGGAACACATGAACCAGGCCGACTACCTCATCATCGGCGGTGGCATCGCCGGCGCATCCGCCGGCTACTGGCTGTCACACCATGCCCGCGTCATCGTGCTGGAACGCGAGTCGATGCCGGGTTACCACTCCACCGGCCGTTCCGCCGCCCTGTACATCGCCGCCTATGGTACGCCCCAGGTCCGCGCGCTGACGCTGGGCAGCCGCGCCTTCTTCGATCAGCCGCCCGCAGGCTTTGCCGAACACCCCTTGCTCACCCCACGGGGCGAATTGCTGGTGGACTTGATTGGCGACCCCGGTGAGTTGCAGCGCCAGTACCTGAGTGCCAAAGCCCTTGTGCCAGAAACGCGACTGCTCGACGTCGAGGAGTCGATGGCCATGATGCCGATCCTGCGCCGGGAAAAAGTCCATGGCGGGATCTACGACCCGACCGTGTGTGACATCGATACCGATGCGCTCTATCAAGCTTACCTGCGCGGCATTCGGCGCAATGGCGGAGAAATCCACACCGACAGTGAGGTGCAGAAACTAACCCGTGACGGTCAGGGACTGTGGCAAGTGCGCACGGCCCAACAACACTTCAGCGCCCCGGTGATCATCAACGCCGCCGGCGCCTGGGCCGACCATATCGGCGAGTTGGCCGGTGCACAGAAAATCGGCCTGCAACCCAAACGTCGCAGCGCGTTCGTCTTCTCTCCACCCGCCGAGCTGAACATCCACGCATGGCCGGAGCTGGCGGCCCTCGACGGTTCGTTCTATATGAAACCCGACGCCGGCATGTTCCTCGGCTCACCGGCCAATGCCGACCCGGTGGAGCCCCACGATGTGCAACCGGAAGAGCTGGACATCGCCACGGGCATCTATCACATCGAGGAAGCCACCACCCTGAGCATCCGCCGGCCTGCGCGGACCTGGGCCGGGCTGCGCAGTTTCGTCAGCGATGGTGATCTGGTCTGCGGGTTCGATCCACAGGTGGAGGGATTATTCTGGATTGCGGCTCAGGGCGGCTACGGGATCCAGACGTCTCCGGCGATGGGCCAGGCCAGTGCGGCGCTGGTGCGCGGCAAGCCTTTGCCGGATGCATTGGCGGCGTTCGGGTTGACCGAAGCGATGCTTTCTCCACACCGGCTGCACGCCTCGACCTGACCTGTGTGGCGGGGGAGCTTGCTGTGGGGAGGGAGCTCCCTCGCCACACGTTATTTCCAGCGGTCAGCGGCTGCGTGATCGCTGTCGCGCCCTTCCACCCAGCGTGGCCCTTCGCTGGTGTTTTCCTTCTTCCAGAACGGAGCGCGCGTCTTCAGGTAGTCCATCACAAAGGCGCAGGCATCGAACGCGGCCTGACGATGGGCGCTGGCCGCCGCAACAAACACGATCGGCTCACCCGGCTCCAGGGCGCCAATGCGATGCAACACTTCCAGCTTGAGCAGCGGCCAGCGTTGCTCGGCCTCCACGGCGATTTTGCCGAGGGCCTTTTCAGTCATGCCCGGGTAGTGTTCGAGGAACATCCCTGCCACATCCAGGCCATCATTGAAGTCGCGCACATAGCCGACAAAACTCACCACCGCGCCTACGCCCACATTGGCCGCATGCATCGCATTGACCTCGGCGCCGGGATCAAACGCCTCGGCCTGCACCCGAATCGCCATGGTCAGCCTCCGGTCACGGGCGGGAAGAATGCCACTTCGTCGCCAGCTTGCAGCGGCTCTTCAAGGTCGCACAGTTCCTGGTTACGAGCGCACATCAGGCTGGCCTCATTGAGCACTGCGAATTCCGGGTCACCGGCCAATGCCTGGCGTACAGCGTCGACCGTCGCGAAGTCACCTTCCATCTCCAGGGAGTCCAGGCCAATCGCTTCGCTGTAGCGCGCAAAAAACAGTACGTTGATGCTCATGCCTGGTCCGCCTTGAAATGCCCGCTCTTGCCGCCGAGTTTCTCCAGCAGCCGAATGGTTTCGATGGTCATGCCACGGTCCACGGCCTTGCACATGTCGTAGATCGTCAGGGCGGCAACACTGGCCGCGGTCAACGCTTCCATCTCCACGCCGGTCTGCCCGGAGAGTTTGCAGCGGGCGACGATGCGCACCGCGTCCAGGCCATCGGCACTGAGCTCGACCTTGACCCCGGTGAGCATCAACGGGTGGCACAGGGGAATCAGATCACTGGTTTTTTTTGCGGCCTGGATCCCGGCGATACGGGCCACGGCAAACACGTCGCCCTTGGGGTGGGCGCCGTCGACAATCATTTTCAGGGTCTCGGGCAACATGCGCACCCGCGCTTCGGCCACGGCTTCACGGAACGTCACGGCTTTTTCAGTGACGTCGACCATGTGGGCGCGACCTTGGGAATCGAGATGAGTCAGCACAGGGATACTCCTGATCAGGAGCTCCGATTGTAAACCCAACGCCGATCAAATGTGGGAGCTGGCTTGCTCGCGAAGGCGGTGTGTCAGCCTATAAATGCATCGACTGAACCACCGCTTTCGCGAGCAAGCCCGCTCCCACATGGGTTGATGGGTTACAGGTGAGATTCGGCGTATTCGGCCAGAATCGAGCGAGGGACACCTTGCAGCGCAATGTGCACGCCGTTCGGGAAGTCCTTGAAGCGTTCCGTCAGGTAAGTCAGCCCGGAGCTGGTCGCGGACAGGTAAGGGGTGTCGATCTGTGCCAGGTTGCCCAGGCACACCACTTTGGAACCGGCGCCGGCACGGGTGATGATGGTTTTCATCTGGTGCGGCGTGAGGTTCTGGCATTCATCGATCAAAATCAGGCTCTGCTGGAAGCTGCGACCTCGAATGTAGTTGAGGGATTTGAACTGCAACGGCACTTTGCTGAGGATGTAATCGACGCTGCCATGGGTGTTTTCGTCATCCATGTGCAAGGCTTCGAGGTTGTCGGTGATCGCCCCCAGCCACGGCTCCATTTTTTCCGCTTCGGTGCCGGGCAGGAAACCGATTTCCTGGTCCAGGCCCTGCACGCTGCGGGTGGCGATGATGCGGCGATAGCGTTTGGTAACCATGGTCTGTTCGATGGCGGCGGCCAGGGCGAGAATGGTTTTCCCCGAACCTGCGGCGCCGGTCAGGTTGACCAGGTGGATGTCCGGATCAAGCAAGGCATACAGCGCCAGGCTCTGGTAGATATCACGCGGTTTCAGGCCCCAGGCTTCCTGGTGCAACAGGGGTTCCTGATGCAGGTCGAGGATCAGCAGCTTGTCGACCTGGATCTCTTTGATCCAGCCCACAAAACCCTGTTCGTCGATGATGAATTCGTTGATGTGCACAGCCGGCATGTTGTCGATCAGCTGTACCTGGTGCCAGGTGCGGCCATGGTCCTGACGGGTTTCGACCTTGCTGACGCGATCCCAGAACGAGCCGGTCATGGTGTGATAACCACGAGACAGCATTGACACGTCGTCAACCAGTTGGTCGGTACTGTAGTCCTCGGCAGCGATCCCACACGCTCGTGCCTTGAGGCGCATATTGATGTCTTTGGTCACCAGCACCAGGCGCAGGTCCTTGTCGCGTGCGTGCAGGTCGATCAATTGGTTGATGATTTTGTTGTCGTTCAGATTCTCCGGCAGCAAGCTGTTGGGCTCGCTGCGCTTGTTCATCAGAATCGACAGCAAGCCCTTGGGCCCGCCTTTGCCACGCTGGATCGGTACGCCCACCTCGACATCGTCGGGGGAGGCTTCGCCGAGGGTCTTGTCGATCAGGCGGATGGCCTGGCGGCATTCGGCGGCAACGCTGTGGTGCCCGCTTTTGAGTTTGTCGAGCTCCTCAAGCACGATCATCGGGATGGCGACGTGGTGTTCTTCGAAGTTGAGCAGTGCGTTTGGATCGTGAATCAGTACATTGGTATCAAGCACATAAAGGATTGGCTGGTCGGAAGAAGGGTTACGTCCATGATCATCCATACTCGGTCACCTTTGTGGGAGCCAGTCGACGCAATACCGCGACAGTGCTGCGCCTCGATTCGACCGTCGAACGCACTTGAGGGGCGTCAAGTGCGGTGCACACAAGAGGTGTCTTGGAAGACGCCACCTGTGTTGCAGGTTTCGGCTGTCTGTCTTCGTAATACCGCAAAACACATGACAGGAAAAAGCACTTTGACGCTTTTTTGAAGTTTATTTTTCAGGATGACGAATAGCACTAGGCGCGCCGGCATTGCACCGTTAAAGTCGGAAGTCCGCCTGTATCGAAATACCTCTCAAATTCCCCCCTGAAAAACCTCAGCCCCAACAGGGCCGGGCTTTTCGTGCTTTTTCAGCGAAACGCTTCGCGGCAATCCTGCCAGCCGAGTCCACTTTCTGCCGTGGCGTGTAAAAGCCAGGGTAAAGCGATGCGCGCCTTGTCCTGGGTGTCGTGGAAGACGATCACCCCGCGCCGCCACAACAGCATCAGTGTGAGCACGCGGTTCGCCGACTCATCAGCCTTGAGCTTGCCGGGTTCGTCTTCCGAGTCGATGTCCCACAAGGCCACTTGCAGCCCTTGTGACTGGAAAAATCCCTGGCTGTCGGACCGGCGCTGACCGTACGGCGGGCGGAACAGCGGCAGGTAGTTTTCCGGCATCAGGTTTTGCGCCAGGGAGGTGCTGCGGGTGATGGACGACTGCCAGTCGACCCAGTGGCTATGGGAGCGGTACTGCCAGCCCTGGATGCCGACGCACTGGCCCTGGTACAGCGCCTGCACATCGGTGGCCGAACTTTTCTCGACGCGGGTTTGCAGGCTGTTGCCCAGCACGAAGAAGAGGCCGTGCATTTTCTGTTTGCGCAGGTAGTCGGCGAGCCAGTCGGTATTGCCGCTGACCGGGGACGGTCCGCTGTCGAAGGTCAGCAGGAACATCCGGTCGTTGAGTTCGTCGCCGTTGCGCTCGTGGTCGCCGAAGCGCGCGATTTCGCTGCTGATCTGGGGGAACAGGGCGGCCTTGCGCAACTGTTCATCCAGGTAGCGCTCGTGGAATGCGCGGCTGGGGCCGGCCCAGCCTATATAGAAGGAGTTGTCGCTGACTTCGAATTTGGCGGCTTGTTCGCGCAGGTCGTCCATGTTTTCCACCAGGTAGCAGAAGGAGGCGTCCTGTTCGCAGCTCTGTTGGGCGAAGGTGTAGTTTTCCAGTAGCCGTTGCCAGAGTTGGCGGCGCAGGTCGTCGATCGAGGCCTGGTTGATGATCTTCAGGCCCAGGCGCTGCTTGAGGGCGGGTTCGTCGAGGGATTCGCTGGCGAGCAGGGTGTGGGCGAACATCAGGATTTCTGCGCGTGAGGCGACGTCGAACAGGGCGGGGCTGCTGAGGCGTTCGGGCCAGGTGCCGCGGTCCAGGGTCGCGACATCCACGGGGGCGGCTTGGGCGCCCAGGCAGATGAGCCAGGCTGACAGTAAAAGCGCAATTCGCACGAAGGGTCTCCCTTTCCAGAGTCGTCGGGCACTATAGCCGATCGTGTGGGGGCGCTATTGGGTTGGTGTGTATATGCGTTATTTGAGTGATGGCTTGTATTGGTTCCGCTCTTACAGCGGCTCACTTTTGAACGCTTTTGCAAAGTGACTCGCTGTAAGAGCGAAAC
>NZ_JACAOM010000081.1:0-42162 GCF_013386245.1 Pseudomonas sp. 21615526
CCCCACGCGCCCCACCCGCAACGCCCCGCCCGCCTTGGCAAACATTGCCAGTCGCTGCTCATCGGACAACCCGGCATACGCCTCGGTGTCGATCACGCCCGGGCTGACCACATTGACCCGCCGTGGCGCCAGTTCCTTGGCCAGTTGCTTGCCCAGCGCTTCGGTCGCCGCATTGATGCCGGTCTTGATGAATTGCCCCGCAACCGTTTTGCGCCCCAACTGCCCCGACGTCAGGGTGATGCTGCCGCGCTCGGCGAGAAATGGCAGCGCCGACTGGATCGCCCGCAGCGAACCCCAGAGCTTCACGTTGAAGTTGTCTTGCGCCAGGTTCAGGTCGGTCTCGATCAGGGCCTTGGCCTGCACCGCAGGCCCTGCGGTGTAGACCAGATGGTCAAACTGCCCCACGGTTTCGAACAAGCGCTGTAATGAGGCTGCGTCGGTCACGTCCACCTGCTCGCTGCGCACCCCGTTCTCCACGGTTGAAGACAAGCGCCGCCCGGCCAGCACCACATGGGCACCGCGTGCCACGGCCTGCTTGGCCACCGCGGCACCAATGCCGCTGCTGCCGCCAATGACGATGATGGTTGTGCCGTTGAGGGGAGATGTCATGGGGAAATACCTGGCTGAGAAAATGAGCTTTCATCTTCCCAGCTTGGCAATCGTTGAAAAATCCCGGTAAAACGACAAGATCTTTAAAGGATTTTTACAAATGAGCTCAATCCTCGACCTTGAAGTGTTCGTACGCACTGCTGACACCGGCAGCCTGTCGGCAGCCGCCCGCAGCCTCAGCCTGACCCCGGCCGCAGCGAGCATTGCCCTCAAGCGCCTGGAAACCCGCCTGGGCATCCGGCTGCTGGCGCGTTCCACCCGCAGCATGCGCCTGACCGAAGAAGGCCGGCGCTACCTCGACAGTGTGCGCGTGGCTCTGGAGGCGCTGTCGGAAGGCGAACAGGCGGTCAAGCAGCAAGGCCAGAGCCTGAGCGGGTTACTGCAATTGGCCGCGCCCTCGGATTTCGGGCGCAATGTGCTGCTGGGCTGGCTGGATGAGTTCAAGCTCGAACACCCGAACGTGCGCCTTCAGTTGCTGCTCAACGACAGCAATGCCGACCTGTTCCGCGAAACCGTCGACATCGCCCTGCGTTTCGGCGTACCACGGGACTCCAGCCTGGTCGCGTTGCCGGTGGTGCCCGACCACACGCGGGTGGCGTGCGCCAGCCCCGACTACCTCGCGCGCCACGGTACGCCACGCCTCCCCCAGGACCTGGCACAACACAGCACGCTGCGCTATATGCGCCAGGGTCGGGCGAACAACACCTGGTACTTTCGCCAGGGTGAGGTGTTGCAGGAAGTCGAGGTCGGCGGCGACTACCTGAGTGATGACGGCGAGATCGTGCGGCGCTGGGCGTTGGCCGGTCACGGCATCGCCTATAAAGCGCGGCTGGATGTAGCCCGCGATATCAAGGCCGGGCGCCTGGTGCCGTTGCTCACCGATTGGCAAGGCGAACCGACCCCGTTCAATCTGATGTGTCCCCATCGGTTGCAGGTGTCGGAGCGGGTCAAGGTACTGCACCGCTTCCTGCAACTGCGCTGCGCCGAACTATTACCGCAATAACCGTCGCGGGGCTTGTTCCAGAGCCTTGCTCTCTGGTATTGGATAGGGCCTGTCTCCCCCTTTTGAGGTGTTCACGATGATTTACCGCACACTGGGCCAGTCCGGGTTGAAGGTCAGCGCACTGACCCTGGGCAGCATGATGTTTGGCGAGCAGACCAACACCGAGGACTCGCTGCGCATCATCGACAAGGCCTGGGATCAAGGCATCAACTTTATCGACACCGCCGACGTCTACACCGGCGGGCGCTCCGAGGAAATCGTCGGCGAAGCCATCGCCCGCCAGCGCCAGGATTGGGTGCTGGCCTCGAAGGTCGGCATCGGCCCGGCGGATGGCCTGCCGAACCGCAGCGGCCTGAGTCGCAAGCGGATTTTCAATGCGCTGGAAGCCAGCCTGACGCGCCTCGACACCGATTACCTGGACATCTATTACCTGCACCGCGAAGACCACAACACGCCACTGGAAGTCACGATTTCAGCGATTGGCGACTTGATCCGCGAGGGCAAGATCCGCCACTGGGGCTTGTCCAACTACCGCGGCTGGCGGATCGCCGAAGTGATCCGCGTGGCCGAGCGCCTGGGGGTGGACAAACCGATCATCAGCCAGCCGCTGTACAACATCGTCAACCGTCAGGCCGAGGTGGAGCAGATCACCGCCGCCGCCGCGTATGGCCTGGGCGTGGTGCCTTACAGCCCGCTGGCCCGTGGCGTGCTCAGCGGCAAATATGCGCCGGACGTAACGCCTGAAGCCGGCAGCCGTGCCGGACGCCAGGACAAGCGCATCCTGGAAACCGAATGGCGCGTTGAATCCCTGCGCATCGCCCAGCAGATCCAGCAATACACCCAGGGCCGTGGCGTGGGGATTGTCGAGTTCGCGATTGCCTGGGTCCTGAACAACTCGGCGGTCAGTTCGGCGATTGTCGGGCCGCGCACCGAGGCGCAGTGGGATGCCTACACCGGCGCGCTGGAGGTGAAGATCACGGCGGAGGACGAAGCATTCATCGACTCGCTGGTCACTCCAGGGCATGCGTCGACGCCAGGGTTCAATGATGTGAGCCACTTTGTGTCGGGGCGAGTTGCCCGGCCATAAGTCCCTTTTATGGGGGGACCTGAGAAATCCTCCCATAAACCGCTCCAAAACAGAGCAAACATCTCACCTCAAAAGCACTATATTCCCTCCCTGAAATCCCCCCTTCTTTTGTATCAATCGGCTTTCGTGAGGACAGTGTGTCTAAAGGTGTTGTGTTATCGGTCTTGGCCTCGGTGTTGTTTGCCGTGATGTATTACTTCACGTCGCTGCTTACGCCCTTGAGCGGCCTGGAGATCTTCGGCTGGCGCATGTTGTTGACGGTGCCCTGCATGACCGTGTTCATGATTGTCAGCGGCGAGTGGCGACGGGTGTGGGAACTGGTTCGCCTGGTTGCGGCCAAACCCGCGCTGATCGGCGGGGTCGTGGTGTCTTCGGCCCTGCTGGGGGTGCAGTTGTGGCTGTTCATGTGGGCGCCGCTCAACGGTCGCAGCCTGGATGTATCGCTGGGCTATTTCCTGCTGCCATTGACGATGGTGCTGACCGGTCGGCTGGTGTATGGCGAACAATTGTCACGCCTGCAAAAGATTGCGGTGTTCTTCGCCGGTGCTGGTGTGCTGAACGAGTTGTATCAGGTGGGCGGATTCTCCTGGGCAACCCTGGTAGTGATCATCGGCTACCCGGTTTACTTCGTACTGCGCAAACGCCTGAAGACCGACCACCTCGGCGGGCTGTGGCTCGATATGGCGCTGATGTTGCCGGTGGCACTGTGGTTCGTGCAAAGCGGCGAACAGGGTTTTGCCGTGCTCGACGCCCACAAGGGCTTGTACGCCTTGATCCCGATGTTGGGCTTGATCAGTGCGTCGGCGCTGGTGTGCTACGTCGTCGCCAGCCGCTTGTTGGCCTTCAGCCTGTTCGGGCTGCTCAGCTATGTAGAACCGGTGCTGCTGCTCGGCGTGGCCTTGTTGTTGGGCGAAAGCATCAAGGCGGGGGAATGGCTGACGTATCTTCCGATCTGGCTCGCGGTGATGGTGCTGGTGTTTGAAGGCTTCAAGCATTTGGTGCGTCAGCAGAAGGCCTGACAGCGCTTTTTTTTGCTGCCATTTCGAGCATTACAGCCGTTTGCGACAACCCCCCTCGGATGGCCCCGTAATACGGAATCCTGCCTTGGATTTCGTCGCCTATTTGCGTCAGTGCGGCGTCCATTTGCGCCTTTTCAACGCCAAACAGCTTACCGAGCCGGTTGTCCTGGTTGAGTTCAAGCAAGGTGCCGGTGACGGGGTTTTTGACGATTTTTTCGATGGACTGCGCCACATCCTCAGGCACGCCCAGTGCGATCAAGGCCGTCCCAATGCCTGAACCCGGATTCTTCAGTTGGCGGATGAACTCGTCGAACAGCCCCCATAAATCGTTGGCACCCACATTATCCAGGCTGACACTGACGACCGTTTTCAAGTATTGCTCTCGCGAAACAGGCGACAGCGGCTGGTCATTGTTCAGGCCGTTTTTCACAAAGTAGAAGTTGCCCTTGTTACCTCCTCCATGGAAGTTGCCGTAGGCATCGTACTGATAGAGTACGGTTTCTCCGTCCGGACGTGTGCCTGCGAAAGTCACCCGGCCATCACGGGTCTCAACTTTCAGGTAGGTCCCCGTCAGCCCGTTGACCGGTACCGGCGGCACGCTTGGGTGCTTGTCCAGGCGATTGAAGATATCGCCCTTTTCGTAGCCAAAAGGCCCGACCACGGCATTGATATCGCCTGCGGCGAAGCGCGTCATCGTGTCTTTTACCCGCTTTGTCTGATCGGCAGGCGCATTGCGGGAAAAATGCCCGGCAAATACATCCAACTTGTCAGGGTCGATGGCGACCTCTTTGAGCCAGGCGTTCATTTCTTCAAGGTTATTGAATTCGAAGAACGAATTGCCCTCCACGTCAGGAATGTACAACAGGATATTCGTTCCGGTTTCAGAGGCGGGTACGCGTTTGACCACCAGAATGTCGCTCGACTGGATCCCGTCCACCGCGAACGTGCAGACCTGCGCGCCGACGGTTGATGAGGTACCCGGGGCCAATACGGCATTGGCCAGTTCGACGCCTGCGGCGGTCAGCTCGCCCTGCGCACTGCTCCATTCCACGTTCGAGGAAAACGTCACGCGGGCGACAGTGGCAGGACTTAATGGGGAGGGAGCAGTTGGGGCCAAGGGACTGATGGCCGGTTCGTCGTTGACGGCTGCTGCCTGATTCAAACCTGGAGGTGGACTACCGGTGTGCGCAATGACTGTCATACATGAACCTCAACTGGGCATATGACACTGAGTAACGCTGGCAGTGAATTCCGTTCCTGGCCGCTGGCAACCGCCTGTGTCCCGATGTTTCTGCCGGGCAACAAAAAGCCCGGCCAGGTGCAATCCCGGTCGGGCTTTTTTGTGTATCGCCCAGGCGATCAGTCAGCGGTCAACACACCACGACGCACTTGGTCGCGCTCGATGGATTCGAACAGTGCCTTGAAGTTGCCTTCACCAAAGCCGTCGTCACCCTTACGCTGGATGAACTCGAAGAACACCGGGCCCATCAGGGTTTCCGAGAAGATCTGCAGCAGCAGGCGCTTGTCCCCCGCCACTGACGAGCCGTCCAGCAGGATGCCCCGTGCCTGCAGTTGATCCACCGGCTCGCCGTGGTTCGGCAGGCGGCCTTCGAGCATCTCATAATAGGTGTCTGGCGGCGCGGTCATGAAGCGCATGCCGATCTTCTTCAACGCATCCCAGGTCTTGACCAGGTCATCGGTGAGGAAGGCAACGTGCTGGATGCCCTCGCCGTTGAACTGCATCAGGAACTCTTCGATCTGCCCGGCACCCTTGGACGATTCTTCGTTCAGCGGGATGCGGATCATGCCGTCCGGGGCGCTCATGGCCTTGGAGGTCAGGCCGGTGTATTCGCCCTTGATGTCGAAATAGCGCGCCTCACGGAAATTGAACAGCTTCTCGTAGAAGTTCGCCCAGTAGGCCATGCGGCCGCGGTACACGTTGTGGGTCAAGTGGTCGATGACCTTGAGGCCCGCGCCCACCGGGTTGCGCTCGACACCTTCGAGGTACACGAAGTCGATGTCATAGATCGAGCTGCCTTCACCAAAGCGGTCGATCAGGTACAGCGGCGCGCCGCCAATGCCCTTGATCGCCGGCAGGTTCAGCTCCATCGGGCCGGTTTCGATATGGATAGGCTGGGCGCCCAGTTCCAGGGCCCGGTTGTAGGCCTGTTGCGAGTCCTTGACGCGAAACGCCATGCCGCACACCGACGGGCCGTGCTCGGCCGCAAAGTAGGAGGCGATGCTGTTGGGTTCGTTGTTGAGGATCAGGTTGATCTCGCCCTGCCGGTACAGGTGTACGTTCTTGGAACGGTGGGTCGCGACCTTGGTGAAGCCCATGATCTCGAAGATCGGCTCCAGGGTGCCCGGGGTTGGCGATGCGAATTCGATGAACTCAAAGCCCATCAGGCCCATTGGGTTTTCGTACAGGTCTGCCATTTTCGGTGCCTCATCATCATTCTTGTAATTAACAAATGCTTATTTGCGAGCAAGGATGAGGTCAGCGGGTGGCGCACAGGAGATACCCCGCACGCTGCGGGCGAGGAAGTCACCAAAGATGAGGGGGGACCCGAGTAGCTTCATGGTACATCAGTCTCTGACGGGCGAGGCTTGCGTTAGCGCAAGTCCTTATTCTTGTATGCGTAAATCGATTCTACACAGCGTAAACAGATTTGTCCGTACTCTTATCAAATCCCCATTGCCCTGGCCCGCGCAAGGGGTTTGTTGCACAGATAGATGCCCAGCAGAATGACCGCCCCACCCAGCAACATCGGCACGGTCAGTTGCTCGCCAAGCAGCAATGCGCCGCAGATCACTGCCGTCAGCGGATTGAGGGCGATAAATACACCCGCACGGGTGGCGCCGATGCGGCGCAGGCCATCGTAGTAGCCGATGTAGGCCAGTGCCGAGCCCAGCACGCCCAGGTACAGCAAACTCATCAGTTGGGGCAGATCAATCCGGCCCAATGCGGCCACCGTTAGTCGGCCCGTCACCAGCGTGGTGATCGTCAGCATCAGCGTGCCCAGCAGGATCGACCAGGTCACGGTTTGCAACGGCCCCAGGCGCTGGTTGAGACTCCGGGAAAACAGCGAGTACACGCCCCACCCCACCACGCAGCCGAAAATCAGCAAGTCACCGACCCACGCATCTGCCGTGCCCTGCAGCAACTGCGGGTTGCGACTGACGATCACCAGCCCTGCGCCACCCAGGCACAGCGCGATCCCCACCAGCTTGAAGCAGCCCAGGCGTTCCTTGAACAGCAGCCACGAGGCCAGGCCAATCACTGCCGGGTTCAGCGCCACGATCAACGACGCCCGGGACGCATTGATGTAATGCAGGCCGTAGAAAAAACACAGGTTGTAGAAAAAGATCCCGAAAAAGCCCAGCACCATCAATTGCATCCATTGCGCGGTGGTCGGACGCACCAGGCGAATACGCGCGACGCCCAGGAAGGCCAGCAGCGCCAGGCTGGCCAGTGCAAAGCGCACGGTCGCCGCCAACAGTGGGTCCAGGCCTGCCGCCAGATAGCGCCCGGCAACGAAGGTGCCGCCCCAGATCATGGTCACGGCCGCCAGCTTCAGATATGTCAGACGGTCAGGGCTCGGGTTCATCAGATTTCTACTCACAAGACACGGGATTGGCTTATTGTTTGGCTAATCCCCGATCATCGTAAAATGAGTAAATACTCATGACCCTTACCCAACTGGAAATCTTTTCCCTGGTGGCCGAACTGCAAGGTTTCACCAGCGCCGCCAATCGCCTGGGCATCAGCCAATCGGCGGTGTCCCATGCGATCAAATCCCTGGAGCAGGAACTGGGTGTGGAGTTGATCCGACGTCATCAGTCCCAGGTCGAACTCAGCGATATCGGCCAACAACTGCTGTCGCGCGCCCGGGCCATGCTCGGGTTGGCCAACACGCTGCAACAGGAAGCCGCCGATGCCCGCGGGATGAAGCGCGGCACGCTGCGCATCGGCTCGTTCGGGCCGACCTCATCGATTCGCTTGTTGCCCGCGATCCTGCAGCATTTTCGCGAGCAGCATCCGGGCATCGAGGTGCATGTCGACGAAGGCCCCGATCGCCAGGTGACGCAGTGGCTGGAAGAGCGGCGCGTCGACGTTGGGTTTGTGGTGCTGCCTGAAGAGCGCTTCGATACGTTCCCGTTGATTGAGGACCAACTGGTCGCGCTGCTGCCCTTGGGGCATCACTTGGGCGCGCAGCCAAGTGTCAGCCTGAAAGCGCTGTGTGGTGAACCTTTTATCCTGACCCAGGCCGGTTCGGCCGAACTGGTCTCAAGGCTGTTCGTCGGTGCAGGGTTGCAGCCGGATGTGCGTTACCGCTGCTCACAGCTGCTCAGCACCCTGGACACCGTGCGCCGGGGCGACGGCGTGACCATTGTCGCCGAGTTGTCGCTGCCTGAATCCACGCAGGCGGATTACCTGATCAAACCGCTCAAGCCTGCCGTCAAACGCCAGGTGGGGCTGGCGGTACTGGACCGTCGGCAGTCCTCCCCGGCAACCCTGGCATTTATTCAACTGGCCACACGGTTGAAGCTTTATTGAACATGCACAGACGCCTGCCGCCATCTATCATGGCCAATACCGATACGCTTTGTTGGAAGGCCACCGAGGTTGTCCCGACCGCATTTGAGCGTCCTATTGCCCTCTCCCGCTACAGGCTGCGCAAATGCCACTGACCGTCAAAGGCCCCCGAAAGGCCTCCACTCGCCATCTGATCACCCTGCTCAGTGGCGCGCTGCCCATTTTGCTGGGTGTGCTTATCCTGTATTGGCAAGCCGGGCGCACCCTCGAGCACAGCACCGCGCAAACCGCCCAGGAGGCCGTGCGCCAGTTTGACCTGATGCTCGACAACACCGCCCTCGCCGCCCAGGACCTGCTGCCACTGGCCGGCCATGAATGTGATAACCCGACTCAACTGAAGCTGCGGGAACAGGTCACCCGCCGGCCGTTCGTGCGCGCCACCACCTTGTCCTGGCAGCGCAACATCTATTGCAGCTCGTTGTTTGGTGGCAACTACCAGTCCCCGGTCAACCCTGAGGACTACGTCGGCGGTCGTCTCTGGCTGATGAAAGGCAACCCGGTGACACCCGACACCGCATTGCTGGTGTATCGCCTCACCGAGGGAGACCGGGGGGCCTTCGCCTCCATCGATGGCTACCACTTGACCAACGCGTTGCGCCTGATCAGCCGATATACCGACCTGGTGTTGCAGGTGGGGCCTAACTGGCTGGCGGCGGATGGCAAGGTGCACAGCACAGCGCTGCCGACATTTTCCGTCGCGCATCATCATCTCGACTCCACGCGGTATACCTACAGCGTGGAAGCCGGAATGCCGGAGGGTGAAACCTGGCGCTACATGCGGGCGCGGTATCCCGCGCTGTTCGTTCTGGTGGTGTTTTTCGGCGTGCTGGCAGGCATCCTCGCCCACTGGCTGCAAAAGCGCTCATCGGCACCGACCCTGGAACTGCAACGGGCCCTGGGCGCCAATGAATTTGTGCCCTATTACCAGCCAGTGGTGCGTGGCGACAACATCCGGCAGTGGGCCGGCTGTGAAGTGCTGATGCGCTGGAATCATCCCAGGGAAGGTCTGGTGCGCCCGGACCTGTTCATTCCCCTGGCCGAACATTCGGGCCTGATCGTACCGATGACCCGCGCCCTGATGCGCCAGACCGCCGCACAGTTGGCGCCCCACACCGCGCAGTTTGCCGACAATTTTCACGTGGGCATCAACATTACCGCTCGCCATTGTCACGACCTGCGGCTGGTGGAGGACTGCCGGGAGTTCCTCGCTGCCTTCCCGCCGGGCAAGGTGATCCTGGTCCTGGAGTTGACCGAGCGCGAGTTGATCGAACCCACGGATATCACCCGCCAGCTGTTCCAGGCGCTGCATGAAATGGGGGTAATGATCGCGATCGACGACTTTGGCACCGGCCACTCCAGCCTCGGTTATTTGCGCAACTTCAATGTCGATTACTTGAAGATAGATCAAAGCTTCGTGGCAATGATCGGTGTTGATGCACTCTCGCGGCATATACTCGACAGCATCATTGAACTGTCTGCCAAGCTGGACCTGGGCATCGTTGCCGAAGGCGTCGAAACACAAGAACAATGCGACTATCTGGCGGCCCAAGGCGTTGATTTCTTGCAAGGCTACCTGTTTGGCAAGCCTGTACCTTGCGACGAGTTCATTAGATTCCTGAACAGCCATTGAATAGCCAGCCACTTCAACGGAAATATTGTTATTTATACAAAAGACATGATTTACTCATGACTGATTAACTACTACAATTTTTCCTGCCTGTGCTGAATTGGCAGGAAGGCCACTTTCATTGAGTCGCCTTAAGGCTCTTGGCTTATCGCTTTGTTTGCAGTAGATATCAGCCAAATACACTATTGGAGTATAGATTTTGTCCAGACTCGCCGAATTTCGCGCAGCAGAAAAAGCCCTTCAAGAGCAGCTTGCCCAGCTGGAATCCCTGAAGAACGATGCTGGTTTGAAGAAAGAAATCGAATTCGAAGAAAAGCTGCAAGGGCTGATGAAGACCTACGGCAAAAGCCTGCGCGACATCATCTCCATCCTGGATCCTAACCCGGGCAAGTCCGGCGCTTCCGTCGCTGCCGCACCCAAACAGCGCCGTGCCCGCGTCGTCAAGGTTTACCACAACCCGCACACGGGTGAACTGATCGAAACCAAGGGCGGCAACCATCGCGGCCTGAAGGCGTGGAAAGAACAGTACGGCGCAGCCACTGTAGACTCCTGGCTTCGCGGCTAATGCTTTGCGGCTAGTACAAACGCACTAAGAAAAGCCCTGCACATGCAGGGCTTTTTTGTTTACAGGCATCGATAGTGAAACAAATCAGGACGCTGGCACTTTCAAAAGCGAACTTTAAAAAACATTTCACTTTGTTCAAATCGACTTATTTGTCGCGATGCCTACAACGCTCAAAGTTTAAGGCTGTCACGCACCGAACTGACTTCATCCTTGCTTGATTCGTAAGCGTCGGCCTGGCCTGCGTATGAAAAAACATAGGCCTTATCGGTATCGACAGCCGCCACCAACGTTTGCGACAGCACATGCCGACCGTTCTCGGTGATTACACAGGTAGTTTCCAATGCCTCAAGCCGGCTCAATGTTGTGGGGTGCATCTTGGTGCACACACTTTGATAACCACCCTGGGCAAAGTCCTTCTGGATGGATTTGCGCATTTCCAGCAGCACACCTTGCAGGTTGACCGTATGCCCCGCTTCGATTGGCGTGCCTGTCAACTCCATGACCATCAAGGTCGCGCCATTCTCATCATTCTTTATGGCCCGCTGGCGGGACACCGCCGACGGTTGCGCCGGGGCCTGGTCGTCGGGCGCCACTTCCTCTACCTGCCAGCCGCTGGGCCAATGAATTTCCGGGTCAGCCGCCCATGCAGCGGTGCTGCCCAGCAACAGGCCCAGGGTACTCAACAACGGTGCGCGAAATCCGGTCATTACGAAAAACACTCAAGGTTCAAGCGACAAAGTTTGGGCCCCTGCACCCGCTGGCCGCAAGGGTTGCGTGACCTTTTTCATTTGGCGCAACCGGCAGGGCTGCGTATCATGGACCGGCTGCACGGATGCCAGCCGCAAGCCAAGGGATGCTCCAACCGGAGCCACGTTTGCCCCATTTTTCTCTGGAGGGCCCATGAGCCTGCACGAACTGAACACTTTCCCGGGCGTCACCGCCCAGCCTGACACCGCCACCACGAACTTCGTGTTCAACCACACCATGCTGCGGGTCAAGGACATCACCAAGTCGCTGGATTTCTACACCCGCGTACTGGGTTTTTCCCTGGTTGAAAAACGTGACTTCCCGGAAGCCGAATTCAGCCTGTACTTCCTGGCCCTGGTCGACAAGGCCCAGATCCCGGCCGACGCTGCCGCCCGCACCCAGTGGATGAAGTCGATCCCGGGCATCCTCGAACTGACCCACAACCACGGCACCGAAAACGACGCGGACTTTGCCTACCACAACGGCAACACCGACCCGCGTGGCTTTGGCCATATCTGCATCTCGGTGCCGGACATCGTTGCTGCCTGCGCGCGCTTTGAAGAACTGGGCTGCGACTTCCAGAAGCGCCTGAGTGACGGCCGCATGAAAAGCCTGGCCTTCGTGAAAGACCCGGATGCGTACTGGGTTGAAATCATTCAGCCAACGCCGCTGTAAGGTTCCGCCGGCAATAAAAAACCCCATGATCACTCATGGGGTTTTTCATTTCCGGGCCGGAATTTACGCCGGGGCGGAAGTGCGGATCAGGTGATCGAAAGCACTCAGGGAAGCCTTGGCGCCCTCGCCTACTGCAATCACGATCTGCTTGTACGGCACAGTCGTTACGTCGCCGGCGGCAAAAACGCCTGGCAGCGAAGTCTCACCACGTGCATCGACGATGATCTCGCCACGTGGAGTCAACTCCACAGTGCCTTTGAGCCAGTCGGTGTTGGGCAGCAAACCGATCTGTACAAAGATGCCTTCCAGGTCGATAGTCTTGAATTCGCCACTGTCGCGATCCTTGTAGGCCAGGCCGGTAACTTTCTGGCCATCCCCCTTGACCTCACTGGTCAGCGCGCTGGTAATCACGTCAACGTTCGGCAGGCTGTACAGCTTGCGCTGCAACACGGCGTCGGCGCGCAACTTGCTGTCAAACTCAAGCAAGGTCACGTGGCTGACGATACCGGCCAGGTCGATGGCTGCTTCAACGCCGGAGTTACCGCCGCCGATCACCGCCACGCGCTTGCCCTTGAACAGCGGGCCGTCGCAGTGCGGGCAGAAGCACACGCCTTTGGCCTTGTATTCCTGCTCGCCCGGTACACCCATTTCACGCCAGCGGGCACCGGTGGCCAGGATCATGGTCTTGGACTTGAGGGTCGCACCGCTTTCGAAACGGATTTCGTGCAGCTCACCGTTGTTTTTCGCCGGGATCAGCGCAGTAGCACGCTGCAGGTTCATGATGTCCACGTCGTACTGACGCACGTGGGCTTCCAGGGCGCTGGCGAGTTTCGGCCCTTCGGTTTCCTGCACCGAGATAAAGTTCTCGATCGACATGGTGTCCAGCACCTGCCCGCCGAAGCGCTCGGCTGCAACACCGGTACGGATGCCTTTACGTGCAGCGTAGATAGCCGCTGCCGAACCCGCTGGGCCACCGCCGACGACAAGTACGTCGAACGCATCTTTGGCGCTGATTTTCTCGGCGGCTTTTTCGATACCGCTGGTGTCGAGCTTGGCGAGGATTTCTTCCAAGCCCATGCGGCCCTGGCCGAAGTTCACACCATTCAAGTAAACGCTGGGCACGGCCATGATCTGACGATCATCGACTTCTGCCTGGAACAGCGCACCGTCGATGGCGACGTGGCGGATGTTCGGGTTCAATACTGCCATCAGGTTCAGCGCCTGGACCACGTCCGGGCAGTTCTGGCACGACAGCGAGAAGTAAGTCTCGAAGCTGAACTCGCCTTTAAGGGCGCGAATCTGTTCAATCACTTCGACACTGGCCTTCGAGGGGTGGCCGCCGACTTGCAGCAGCGCCAACACCAGCGAAGTGAATTCATGGCCCATTGGGATGCCGGCAAAACGCAGGCTGATATCGGCACCCGGGCGGTTGATGGAGAACGATGGCTTGCGCGCATCATTGCCATCGCTTTTCAGGGTAATCAGCGTCGAAAGGCTGGCTACATCCTGCAAGAGGGCAAGCATTTCCTGAGATTTCGCACCGTCATCGAGGGAGGCGACGATCTCGATCGGCTGGGTGACCCGTTCCAGGTATGACTTCAACTGAGCTTTAAGATTGGCGTCCAACATACGGGCGATTTCCTATTAATTCGGTTTATTGCAGACAAAAAAACGCCCGAGCGAATCTCGCCCGGGCGTTTCGAGGGCGGATGCAGCTTACTTAGGTGCGGTAACCCGCCCTTGGCATTTCACAGACTTAGATCTTGCCGACCAGGTCCAGGGACGGAGCCAGAGTGGCCTCGCCTTCTTTCCACTTGGCTGGGCAGACTTCGCCCGGGTGAGCAGCAACGTACTGGGCCGCCTTGATTTTGCGCAGCAGCTCGGAAGCGTCACGGCCAACGCCGCCATCGTTCAGTTCAACGATTTTGATCTGGCCTTCAGGGTTGATCACGAAGGTGCCACGGTCTGCCAGGCCAGCTTCTTCGATCAGCACGTCGAAGTTGCGGGAGATGGTCAGGGTCGGGTCGCCGATCATGGTGTACTGGATTTTGCCAATGGCTGGCGAGGTGTTGTGCCAGGCAGCGTGGGCAAAGTGGGTGTCGGTGGAAACGCTGTAGATTTCGACGCCCAGTTTCTGGAATTCGGCGTAGTTGTCAGCCAGGTCTTCCAGTTCGGTTGGGCAGACGAAGGTGAAGTCGGCTGGGTAGAAGAAGACGACAGACCATTTGCCTTTCAGGTCAGCATCAGTCACGTCTACGAAGTTGCCGTTTTTGTAGGCGGTAGCTTTGAACGGTTTTACTTGGCTGTTGATGATAGGCATCGTTGACTCTCCGTCAGGTTTGTAGAAGGGCTTAGTAAGTTGATGAGGTGAATCCTACCCACTCTCCCGGCCGATGGCTCATTGGCAAACCTGATGCTGACGATTGGTTTTCACTATCAAGAGACTGTATTAATAGAAGAAACCTTGAATCACTCGAGGGATGCTCGGGTCATGCCGAGAAAGGGCGTCGCTTCAACATAGCGCATGGCCGATTTCATGTCTTTCCAGCCGACGTAAGTCATCAACGACTTCAAGTCCCAGCCACTGCGATGAGCCCAGGTAGCGAAGCCCCGGCGCAGGGAGTGGCTGGTGTACTGATCGGCCGCAATCCCGGCGCGCTCCAGCGCCTGGCGCAATAGCGGGATCACGCTGTTGGCGTGCAAGCCCTCCTCGCCCAGGTTGCCCCAGCGATCAATGCCACGAAACACCGGGCCGCGTACCAGCGCTGAAGCGCTGAGCCATTCGCCGTAGGCCTGCACCGGGCACAGCCGCAACAGCGCCGGCGTCTGGTACGTGCGGCCGATATTTTCCCGATCGCTTTTGCTGCGCGGTAGATACAGGGTGATGCCCGAACCGGGCACCGCCTGCACGTGCTCGATATTCAACCGGCATAACTCATCACTGCGAAAGCCACGCCAGAAACCCAGCAGGATCAACGCTGCGTCACGCTTGGCCCGCAGCCATCGGGGATGGTCTTCTGCGCCTCGGGCGTCGTGGCCTTCCTGTTCGAGGAACTGGATGACCTGCTCCAGGTGCTGCAGCTGTAATGGCTCCGCCTGTTTTTCCTGAGCCGGGTGCAGGGCGCGAATGCCTTTCAGGACTTTGCGCACCACTGGCGCCTTGGTCGGATCAGGAAACCCCTGGCTGGTGTGCCACTGGGCCAGCGCCGATAAACGCAGCTTCAACGTGTTGACCGACAGCACGCCCGCATGCGCC
Source organism: Pseudomonas sp. 21615526 (assembly GCF_013386245.1). NCBI lineage: Bacteria > Pseudomonadati > Pseudomonadota > Gammaproteobacteria > Pseudomonadales > Pseudomonadaceae > Pseudomonas > Pseudomonas sp. 21615526. The sequence goes on from NZ_JACAOM010000081.1 coordinate 15,186, forward strand.
ACCAGATAGCGCGCCACGCTGTCGCTGGTCGCCGGCAGGAATCCACCCCAATTCACCTCGAAATGCTCGATTGCCGCTCGATAGCTGCGGCGGGTGTTATCGCGGGTGGCCGCATTCAGATAACGGTCCAGCTCACTCATGCCCGTACTGCCATTGGCTGTTGTCCATTTCAAAACCTGTATCACACGGGATAATACGCCAATATCCCATCTGATAAATCATCAATTTCGGCTTTAAAACAATCGTGATATAGTACGTATATACATGCTACGTACCACAGTACTAAATCGACGGAGACTCCATGGCTCGCGGCGGCATCAATAAAGCAGTAGTTCAAACGGCACGCCTGGCAATCCTTGCCCGTGGCGAAAACCCGAGCATCGATGCAGTACGCATCGAGATGGGCAATACCGGCTCGAAAACCACGATTCACCGCTATCTGAAGGAGCTGGACGAAAGCGAAACCCGCCAGACCATCACCGAAGCGCCCATTGACGACGAACTGGGTGAACTGGTGGCGCGACTGGCCCAGCGCCTGAAGGAGAAGGCCCAGGAGCCTATCGACCTGGCCCTGGCGCAGTTCCAGCAACAGAAAACCGCCCTGCTCGCCCAGGTAGAGGAGCTGGAAGCGGCCCACTCCCAGCTCAAGCAGCAGTTCGATATCCAGTCCGCCGCCCTGGCCGATGAAAGCGCGGCCTTGCAAAGCACTCGCTCCAGCCTGCAAACCGAGCAAACCCGCAACGCCGGGCTGAGCCAGGCGTGCAGCGATTACGAGTTGCGGATCAACGACAAGGACGAGCAGATTCGCTCACTGGAAGAGAAGCACCTGCATGCCCGGGACGCCCTGGAGCATTACCGCAATGCGATCAAGGACCAGCGTGAGCAGGAACAGCGTCGCCATGAAGGCCAGTTGCAGCAGGTCCAGGCAGAGCTGCGCCAGGCCCAGCAGAGCGCGATGGTGCGCCAGGATGAAATCACTCAGTTGCACCGCGATAATGAGCGCCTGCTGATCGAGCATCGGGTGACCGTGAAGGAATTGAGCGCACTGCAGGAACAGGCTCGCCAGGACCGTGAACAGCAGCGTCAATTAAGCGAACAAGTGAGTGTGATCGACAGCGAGCGCACCCTACTGCAGGAACGCTTGCGGGTTGCCCAACTGGAGAATCAGGCGCGCCAGGAAGCGCTGGCCGAGCATCAGAAGGCCAACAAAACCCTGGAACTGGACCTGGTCAAGGCCCAGGCCAGTATTGATGCGCTGCGCCTGGCAGCCGTCGTTGCGACGGTGCCGGAAGCAACTACCGACGGCTGATTACTGCGCCACTGGCGTGCGCATGGTGACGAATTCTTCCGCCGCCGTTGGGTGCACGCCGATGGTTTCATCGAAATGCTGCTTGGTCGCGCCCGCCTTGAGCGCGATCGCCAAGCCCTGCACGATCTCGCCAGCGTCGGGGCCGACCATGTGGCAACCCAGGACCTTGTCGGTCTCGGCGTCGACCACCAGCTTCATCAAGGTCTTTTCCTGGCAGTCGGTCAGGGTCAGTTTCATCGGCCGGAAGCGGCTTTCGAACACCTGCACCTTGTGCCCGTCTTCACGGGCCTGCTCTTCGCTGAGGCCCACGGTGCCGATATTCGGCAGGCTGAACACCGCCGTCGGGATCATCGCGTAGTCCACCGGACGATATTGCTCAGGCTTGAACAAGCGACGTGCCACGGCCATGCCTTCAGCCAGGGCCACTGGCGTCAGTTGCACGCGGCCGATCACATCACCAATCGCCAGGATCGACGGTTCGGCGGTCTGGTACAGCTCATCCACTTCGACAAAGCCGCGCTTGTCCAACTTGACGCCAGTGTTTTCCAGCCCCAGGTTATCGAGCATCGGGCGTCGGCCAGTGGCGTAGAACACGCAATCGGCTTCCAGCACGCGGCCATCTTTCAAGGTGGCCTTGAGGCTGCCATCGGCCTGCTTGTCGATACGCTCGATGTCGGCGTTGAACTGCAGGTCCAGGCCGCGCTTGGTCAGCTCCTCCTTCAAGTGCGTGCGCACCGAGCCGTCAAAACCGCGCAGGAACAGGTCGCCGCGATACAGCAGCGAAGTCTGTGCGCCCAGGCCATGGAAAATCCCGGCGAACTCGACGGCGATATAACCACCGCCGACTACCAGCACACGCTTGGGCAGCTCCTTGAGGAAGAACGCCTCATTGGAGCCAATGGCGTGCTCGCGCCCCGGGATGTCCGGGATCTGCGGCCAGCCACCGGTGGCCACCAGAATGTGCTTGGCGGTAAAACGCTCGCCGTTGATTTCTACCTGGTGCGGGTCCACCAGCCGCGCATGCCCTTCGTGCAGGGTCACGCCGCTGTTGACCAGCAGGTTGCGGTAGATGCCATTGAGACGGTTGATTTCACGATCCTTGTTGGCGATCAGGGTCGCCCAATCGAAGTTCGCTTCACCCAGGGACCAGCCAAAACCGCTGGCCTGCTCGAAGTCTTCGGCGAAATGCGCGCCGTACACCAACAGTTTCTTCGGTACGCAGCCCACATTCACGCAGGTACCGCCCAGGTAGCGGCTTTCAGCCACCGCCACTTTGGCGCCAAAACCCGCAGCGAATCGTGCAGCGCGCACACCGCCGGAACCGGCACCAATTACATAAAGGTCAAAATCGTAGGCCATTTCACTCTCCTCGGCAGGACAACAGCATACCTGCTGCCGCGCCAGAGGTCAGCGCCTTACCAGCGATACGTCGCGCTGGCCTGCAACGAACGGGTTGCGCCCCAGTAGCAAAGGAAACCGTTGCTGCAGTAGGCCAGGTATTCCTTGTTGAACAGGTTGCTGGCGTTGAGGGCCAGGCGCCAGTTCTGCACGTCATAGTGCGCCGCGGCATCAAACAGCGTGCGCGATGACACCTCCAGCGTGTTGTCGGCGCTGCCGTAGCTCGGCCCGAAGTAGCGCGCACCCGCCGCGAAACCGACGCCCTGCAGCGGGCCGTCGTGGAAGGTGTAGTCCGCCCACAGCGAGGCACTCTTGCCCGGGATGCCGGTCGGGTGTTCGCCCTGGTCGCCGTCATTGGATTTGAGGATGCGCTGGTCCATCCAGGTGTAAAAACCGATCAGGCTGAGGTTCGAGGTGACCTCGGCATGGGCTTCCAGCTCGATGCCGCGGGAGCGGATTTCGCCTTTCTGGGTGGCAAAATTAGGGTCGACATCGTCGGTGGTCAGGACGTTTTGCTGACGCAGGTCGAACACTGCCGCGCTGTACAGGCTGCGGGAGCCCACAGGCTGGTATTTAACGCCGGCTTCGTACTGCTTGCCGGTGGTCGGCACAAATGTCGCGCCCAGCCGGTCAGTGCCCAGTTGCGGCTGGAACGATTCGCTGTAGCTGACATACGGCGCAACGCCGTTATCAAACACGTAGCTCAGGCCCGAACGCCAGGTGAGTTTCTCGTCGTGCTGGCGCGTGTTGCTCAGGTTGGCGCCAGTCAACGCGCTGTCCTGATTGTCGTAGGTACGCGCCCAGTCTTGCCGCACACCGATCAGCCAGCGCCAATGGTCGAAGCTGAGCTGGTCCTGCAGGTACACGCCAAACTGGCTCTGGGTGGTGTATTGGTTGATGGACACCGGCACCCTCGGCAAGGCGCTGAAGTCGGGGTTGTAGATATTGATCGCACTCGGGAAATACTGACCGCCCCGGTTGATGGTCTGCAACAGCCGCTGGAAGTCCGCCCCCATCAGCACAGTGTGCTTGACCGGGCCGGTGCTGAAGTCGGACTGCAACTGGTTATCAAGGGCGAACTGGCCAAGGTGCTCATGATTGACGTTGGCCCACAGCGGCGCGGTGGCAAGGTTGGCGTCCAGCGGCCCGGTGAGGGAAGTCTGGTAGTAGTCGACGTCATCATGCATATAGCGCAGGTGCTGGCGAAAGCTCCAGGTGTCGTTGAGCCGGTGGCTGAACGCGTAGCCCAGGGAAAACTGATTGCGCTTGAAGCGATCGCGGTCCGGGTCGCCCAGGTAATCATCGGGGCGCAAGCGCCCATTCGGGTTGTGCAGCGCGGTGCCATACGCGGGTACCGGGTTGAACAGCCCACCTTCCGGGTCGTATTGATAGTTGGCCAGCAGGGTCAGGCTGGTGTCGTCGTCGATGTTCCAGGTGATGGCCGGCGCGATGGCGATGCGCTGGTCCTTGATGTGATCGGTCTGGGTATCGGCCATGCGGCCCAGCCCGGTCAGCCGATAGGTCACATCGCCCTGCTCGTCCAGGCGCCCGCCAAAATCGAAGCCGGCCTGATAGCGGTTGTCATTGCCCACGCTCATTTGCAACACGTGCAGTGGCTCATCCGTCGGCCGCTTGCTCTGCATGTCCACCAGGCCGCCCGGCCCGCTCTGGCCGTACAGCACGGAAGCTGGCCCGCGCAGCACGTCGATGCGCTCCAGAAACCAAGGGTCGACCCGAGGCGTAGCGAACCAGGTCGTGCGATTGAGCTTGAGCCCGTCGAGGTAGGAGTCGGCATCGAAGCCGCGAATGCTTAACTGGTCAAACCGCAGGTCGTTATCCTGGGAGTAAACCCCTGGTGTGTAGCGCAATGCCTGGTCGACGGTTTGCGCCGCCTGGTCATCCATCTGCTGGCGGCTGACCACCGAGATCGATTGCGGCGTCTCCACGATCGGCGCGCCGGTTTTGGTGCCCACGGTGGTGTTGCGCGCCACATAGCCTGGCACCACGCCCTCTGCCGGCTCGGCCTCGGCGGCTGTCACCGCGGTGTCCTTCAACACGATGGGCGCGTCATCGGCCCACACAACAGGAGCAAGCGCCAACACCACCAGCGCCAGCCTGGAAAGGTAAAACGGAGGAGAAGACAACGCACCGGACATGACGATTCCTTGAAAAATCTTTTTGTTAATCGTTCTTATTTAATATTGAATCGCGTTAAAGATCCGGTCATTCTTCTACGCGCACGGGTCAATTAATGACCGTTCCAACCTACATCTCAGGAATCATTCTTGATTGGACAACATCTGGCGTAAACGCTTTGGGGCGCCCGCTCGCAGCACCAGCGAGGAATTACGGGTTCGGGCCCATGACTATGTCGATGGCGCACGGGAGATTTGGCACAGCCATGAATATGGCCAACTGGTGCACGCCACCCAAGGCGTGATCCGGGTGTTGACCCGCATGGGCGCCTGGACCGTCCCGCCGGCATACGGCTTTTGGATTGCGCCGGGTGTCGACCATGAATTGCACATGGTCGGTGAGGTTGCGATGCGCGCACTGTACGTGGAAAGCGATCAATTACCCACGGCGTGGCAATCCTGCCGATTGATCAGGGTAGAGCCGCTGCTGCGGGAGCTGATTCTGGGCATGCTCGCACCCGACGCCCACACTGCCCTGCTCACGCCATTGCTGCTGCACCAGTTGATATCCGCGACTCAAACCGAAGGCTGCAGCCTGCCATTGCCCCGGGACAAACGCCTGCTCAGTGTGTGTGAAATGCTTCTGGAAGACCCGGCGAACCCGGCCACCCTGGAAGACTGGAGTGAATCCATCGGCGCCAGCGTGCGCACCCTGCGCCGGCGGTTTCGGGATGAAACCGGGCTGAGCTTCAACCAATGGCGCCAGCAGCTACGGATTGCCGAAGCCGTTTGCCAGTTAGCCCAGGGCCGACCATTGGGGGCTATTGCACGGGACATGGGCTATGCCAACGGCAATGCGTTTGGTGCAATGTTCAAGCGGGTACTGGGCGAAGCCCCCAGCCGCTATTTGGGCAAGGCATAAAAAAACCTGCGGTCTTTCGACTCGCAGGCTTTTTCAACGGGCTGGCAACGATGAATCAGTAAGCCTTGCCAGTCTTGTAGAAGTGCTCGTAGCAGAAGTTGGTCGCTTCGATGTAGCCTTCGGCGCCACCGCAGTCAAAACGACGACCCTTGAACTTGTAGGCAATCACGCAACCGTCTTTTGCCTGCTTCAGCAGGGCGTCGGTGATCTGGATCTCGCCACCCTTGCCTGGCTCGGTTTCTTCGATCAGCTTGAAGATGTCAGGGGTCAGGATGTAGCGGCCGATGATCGCCAGGTTCGACGGAGCATCTTCCGGCGCTGGCTTTTCAACCATGTCGCGTACGCGGATCAGGCCATCACCGATATCGTCGCCGGCAATCACGCCGTACTTGTTGGTTTCCTGAGGATCGACCTCTTGAACCGCGACGATGGTGCAACGGTACTTCTGGTACAGCTTGACCATCTGGGTCAGGACGCCGTCGCCTTCCAGGTTTACACACAGGTCATCGGCCAGTACCACGGCGAACGGTTCGTCACCGATCAGCGGACGACCGGTCAGGATCGCGTGACCCAGGCCTTTCATTTGGGTCTGGCGGGTGTAGGAGAACGAGCACTCGTCGAGCAGCTTACGGATGCCGACCAGGTATTTTTCCTTGTCGGTGCCCTTGATCTGGTTTTCCAGCTCGTAGCTGATGTCGAAGTGGTCTTCCAGGGCGCGTTTGCCACGGCCGGTCACGATCGAGATTTCGTTCAGGCCGGCATCCAGTGCTTCTTCCACGCCATACTGGATCAGTGGCTTGTTCACCACCGGCAGCATTTCTTTGGGCATGGCCTTGGTCGCTGGCAGGAAGCGAGTGCCGTAACCGGCTGCTGGGAACAAGCATTTCTTGATCATATGAGTCCTTACAAAGGGCTGTGCGTACGAAATTCGGCGCAGTCTAATCAGGCCGCAGTCACCTTACAATGGGTCCTGCTGGCGTTGCGATGTCAACATAGAGAAAAAATGTCGGCGTAAGTTCCGCCGGCATTCAATCAAGTACCTTCGCCGCTGTTAGAAATCGTCGGCTTGTGCCCGTCATTCAAAGGGCTCCAACCTTTTTAGCATGCTTTATGGCGATCGGCACTGACCTGCAACAACTTGCGCCGCCCCACGCCGTTTGGCGCTATCATTACGCCCTTGAACCAGACAACGAGATTGATAGATGTCAGAACCAAAAGGCGTGAACGGCTACCTGATCACCAAGCGAGCGGACGGCTGGCACTTGATCAACTTCCATGGCGACAGCGTTGCCGGCGCATTCGCGACCGAAGCTCAAGCCTGTGCCGTGGCCGAAGTGTTTGTGGATGAGGCCGGCCACGCGTCGAGCAAGCGTCCGAAAACCAAGTAACACCGCGGTAACGCCAATCAAGCCTCGTTTGACGGGGCTTTTTTGTGTTTGTCTGTACGTTGATGGCGGTTCGCTATAATCTCGCCTGTAACGCCCCACGACAGTGTCAGCGCTCCCCTCCAACACCCTGATGACGACTCCTACATGAACAAGATCCTGGCACTGATTGCGGTACTGGCGCTTACCGGTGGCTGCACCACCACTTCCGACACGGTCCTGAAGAACGGCGAACAAGGACTGGCCATCGACTGCTCCGGCGAAGCCAACTCCTGGGCCAGCTGTTATGAAAAGGCTGATGCGTCCTGCGCGGGCACCGGCTACCGGATTGTCGGCACCGAAGGCACACCGGCCCTGAAAGAAAGCGACAAGACCCTGGGCAAGGATGTCGGCAACTACAAGACCCGCAGCGTGACGGTGGTCTGCAAATAATTACATGTGAATTTCGGCGAACTTGATGCCCAGGCCGCGAATGGTCTCGATCAAGTCGTCCAGGCGGGAGAAGGATTCGACTTCATCCTGGTCATCCACCAGGAAGTAACTGCGACCGCCGCTCTTCTTGAAGAACACGATCCACTCGCCCGTATCCGCGGGATTTTGAATCACATGGGTCGCAGAAATATGCCCCCCTGCATGCTGTTCCCTGACTTGCTCACGTTTCATGACTGAGTTTCCGAAAAGACAATGCCGCTGATTCAGCGGCATTTTTTATGGGTTATCGACAGTTTAACGGATGCCTTGCCCGATCAGTACGCCATCGACCGTCTGCCCGTAAAGATTGACGCCGTCATTGGCGTGGAACTTCACCCGGGTTTTCTCCACGGAGCCGTCCACGAGGCGCGGGTCCTGAGGACGCTCGTGACGGTTGACGTAGGCCGCCACGTCCCAGGCTTGCTGGTCGGTCACGCTGCCGCCCTGGCCCAGGGGCATGTTGTGCTTGATGAAGGACGCTGCCGTATTGATTCGATGCATCCCGGCGCCCCAGTTGTAGGAGTCTTTACCCCAGAGCGGCGGCATCACGTAGTTGTCGCCCACTTTCTGGCCCTGGCCTTCGGCGCCATGGCACACCGCGCACTGGCCCTTGTAGACCTCTGCGCCCTGGGCCAGGTCGTAACCCTTGGCGGGTGCCGGCACGTCCGGGTAGCCACGGCCCGGCAGTTCGACGCCCAAGGGAGCCTTGCTCGCCAGCCAGTAGGCATATACCGACAGCGCGGTAATCTCCGGGCTGTCTGCAGCCGGTGGCGTGCCGCCATTCATGCTGAACTGGAAACAGCCCTGCAAACGCTCGGCGAAGGTGTTGACCTTGTCGTTCTTTTTTCGATACGCCGGGTACATCGGGTAGGCACCCCACAGCGGCGCCGAATTGGCCAGGCGACCCTGGTCCAGGTGGCAATTGCTGCAATTGAGGCCATTACCGACAAATTGCGGCGCCAGGCGCTTGGTGTCGACAAACAGCGCGTAGCCCTGTTTCACCAGCTTGCCGTAGGCGTTGTCCGGCAGCTCGCTTTCTTTGGGCGGCTGGAACTGCACGGCAGCCCCATGAGCGCCGGCTGGCTGCAACTGTGACTGGTCTTCCATGGCAATAGGGGCGGCATGGACGGGTACGCCGATCAGGCTTCCCAGCAGCGGAGCAAACAAGAAGCGCTTCATGGCTTGGCCTCCTGGCCGCTCAACGAGGCAAAATAGGTGGCCACGGCCTGCACTTCTTCAGCGCTGAGGGATTTGGCGATATGGCCCATCAGATCATTCGGATCGTTATGGCGCGTGCCGCTGCGCCAGGCGTTCAACTGCGCCGCGAGGTAGGCCGCAGATTGTCCGGCCAGGGGTGGAAACCCGTCGCCGACGCCCACGCCGGCCGGGCCATGACAGCTGACACAGGCCGGAATCTGGCGCTCCCACGCACCTTGCAGGGCAATCTTTTGCGCAGCGTCAGTAGGCATCTCGCTGCGGTGCACCGGCACAGGTGCGGGCGCAGGCATTGCCGCCAGCTGCCGGGTTACAGCGCTGACTTCCTCTTCCGTGAGGGCGTTGGCCAGCGGTTGCATCACCGGGCTGTTACGGGCGCCACTTTTAAAATCCTGCAGCTGCTTACGCAAATACACCGCCGATAAACCGGCCAAACGCGGAAAACCCGCGGCTGCCAGCCCCAGGCCATCAGCCCCGTGGCAGGCCACGCACGGCGCAGCTCCCGGCTGCGAGCCGCCCTGCATATAAACGTTTTTCCCCTCCAGCGCGTGGGCATTGCCCAACATCAGCAACAACGCGCTACCCATCAGAACTCGTTCCAGAGACATCATCACGACTCCATTTTTATAGTTATATGCTTAGGCGAATTAGGCATAAGCCTACAAATGGTAGGGCAATGGCCCGGTCGCGACAACACTCATCCGCGAGCAAAAGGACGGTGTACTGAACCTCGCGCACAAAAAAGCCCGACGCTGCGGCAGCAGGGTCGGGCTTCTTGATCGGATTCGAGGTGGGCGGCTAAAGACTCAGCCGGAAATGCACGCTTCCCCCGCAGCCTTCACGTCACCTGGACGAATAGGCACATTGGACATGCTCTCGTAGAGCTTGATACTGCTCCCGCTGGAGCGCTCTTCAATTTCAAAAATGGCCGACGGGTCGGCAGAAAACTTCTGCGGTACGATAACTTGAACACCATCCTTGTGAGGCTCGATCTGCGAAGGCCTGCGGGTTTTAGACAATTTCTGGACAACGCACGCCGCGTATTCCTGTGGTTTTTTCCCGGAGATCACTGCCAGCGTTGGTGGGGTCTGCTTGATATCCGCCACCGAAGCACATCCACCCAACGCCAGGGCCAGAACCAACACACTCCACTTCATATAAAAACCTCCGATAAAGACCCTACGACAGCGAAGAAGGTATTTTTCTCCCGCCCACGTAGGATTTATCCCTGATAACTCGGTAAATAACTGTTTTAAATTGTCGAAGTCGTCGACGACGGTCCGATAATAAACGTGCTGGGGCTGATAAACTCCATCTTAACCTACGTATCGTTCTGATTTTTCAGAAAAAGCCCTTCTGGAGACACCTTATGAAATTCATCCACCAGCGTGAGCACCTCAATGAAGGAGATATTGTCGTCATTGAATGCTCGCAAACCTGCAACATCCGCCTGATGAGCGATGCCAACTTTCGCAGCTTCAAGAACGGCGGCCGCCATACTTACCACGGCGGCGCGTTCGACAAGTTCCCGGCAAAAATCACTGCGCCCAGCACCGGGTTCTGGAACATCACCCTGGACGTCGTGACCCGCCGCGCCATCAGCGTGACCAAAAAGCCGACCTTGTCCCACAAGATCCGCATTGTGCGCCGCACCAATTCGAAACTGAGCTGACAGGAATGCCCGTGACTACCAAATATGTGATCAAGTACAAACTCAACGGTGAGCGCCGCTTCGAGTTCGCCCAACTGCAAGCAGGCAGCGTGGTGGAAGCAAAGGAAGCCCTGGCGAAAATCCACGATGCCAGCGATGAGATTACCGACATCAATGTGAGCAAGGCGCTGTAATTCGAGCGCAAGCATCGGAGTGTTCTGACCCTGACGACTTTCTAGACTGGCAGCCCTAATGCGCTGCCACAGGAACTTGTCGATGCCTTCCACTCCACTGCATGAACGCCTGGCCAAGCTGGACTGGGCCGCCATCGAGCAAGCCCTCGATGAACAGGGTAACGCACTGATTCCGGCCCTGCTGGATCAGCAGGAATGCGCTGAACTGAGCGGCCACTACCCCCGACCCGAACTGTTTCGCTCCCATGTGATGATGGCCAGGCACGGCTTTGGCCGGGGCGAATACAAATATTTCCGCTACCCGCTGCCAGCGCCGATCTGCGCGCTGCGTGAACAGCTGTATGGGTTCCTGGCGCCCCAGGCCAATCGCTGGAACGAACAGATGAACCTGCCGATCACCTATCCGGCGCACCATGCCGACTTCATTGCCCGCTGCCACGCTGCCGGGCAGCAACGCCCTACCCCGCTATTGCTGCAATACGGCCCAGGCGACTACAACTGCCTGCATCAGGATCTGTACGGGGAACATGTGTTTCCCCTACAAGTAGCCATCCTGTTGTCGCAGCCGGGAGAGGACTTTCGTGGCGGGGAGTTGGTGCTGACGGAGCAGCGGCCAAGAATGCAATCCCGGGCTCAGGTTGTCCCTCTCAACCAGGGTGACGCGGTAATCTTCGCGGTCAATCAGCGACCCATGCCGAGTGTGAGGGGGTTTCATCGGGTGACCTTGCGCCATGGGGTCAGTGTTCTGCACAGTGGTACCCGGCATACCTTGGGAGTGATTTTTCACGATGCGCAGTAAGACCCTTCCCGGATCAACCGCCGATTTATTCGCCGATGAGGCGCTGCAACAGCCCCCGGGGCGCGAGCAAATCGGTGAACAATCCTACGTCCTCAGGGGCTATGCCCTGCCCTGGCTCGAGCGTTTGCTACCGGAGCTGCGACAGGTATTGGCTCAGTCGCCCTTCCGGCAAATGGTCACGCCCGGTGGTTTTACCATGTCGGCGGCGTTAAGCAGTTGCGGTGAATTGGGCTGGACGACCGACTCCACCGGTTATCGCTACTCCCCGATTGACCCGAATAACCAACAACCCTGGCCAGCCCTGCCGGCCGCATTGCGCGAACTGGCCATGATGGCCGCAGCAGATGCAGGTTTCGACGATTTCGAGCCGGATGCCTGTCTGATCAACCGCTATGTGCCAGGCGCGAAAATGTCCCTGCACCAGGACAAGAACGAGCGGCGCTATGCGGCCCCGGTGGTCTCCGTGTCATTGGGTTTACCGGCGATCTTCCTGTTCGGCGGCCATGAGCGCAGCGACAAGACGCAAAAAGTCTCGCTGTTCCATGGCGACGTAGTGGTATGGGGCGGCGTGGACCGCCTGCGCTTTCACGGCGTGATGCCGATCAAGCCCGGCACGCATCCGGTCATGGGGCCGCAGCGCATCAACCTGACGTTTCGCACGGCCGGATGAATTTGACCGCAAGCATCGGAGTGATGGGAATGCCCCACGGGACTAACCTGGCATTCTTCAACCAGGAGCCACCACCATGACCGCGCGCCACGCCACCGAACAAGACCCGCGCTGGGCCGCGATTGTCGCCCGTGACGCCAAGGCCGACTTGACCTTCGTCTATGGTGTGAAAACCACCGGTGTGTACTGCCGCCCCAGCAGTTCCGCGCGGCGGCCGCGCCCGGAGAACGTCGAGTTCTTCGACACCCCGCAACAGGCTGAAGCGGCGGGCTACCGGCCCAACAAGCGCGCGTCGGGGGACCAGACCCAGGTGGCCGCACGCCATGCGCAACTGGTGGCAGCGGCCTGTCGGTACATCGAACAGGCCGAAACCCTGCCGCCCCTTGAAGATCTGGCCGCCCTCGCCGGCTTGAGCCCGTTCCATTTTCATCGGGTGTTCAAGGCGGTGACCGGCCTGACGCCCAAGCGCTACGGCAGCGCTCATCGCTCGCGCAAGGTACGGGACGGCCTCAAGGACCAGCACTCGGTGACCAATGCGCTGTACGACGCCGGCTTCAATTCCAACAGCCGCTTTTATGAGGCTGCCGACCAATTGCTCGGCATGAAGCCCCGCGACTACAAAGCCGGCGGCACCAACACGGATATTCGCTTTGCCGTTGGCCAATGCTCATTGGGCGCCATTCTGGTGGCCCAGAGCAATCGCGGTGTGTGCGCGATCCTGCTGGGGGATGACCCGGACAAACTGGTGCGCGACCTGCAGGACCAGTTTCCCCGCGCCAATCTGCTGGGTGCCGATCACGACTTCGAACAATTGATCGCCCAGGTGGTGGGCTTTATCGAAGCGCCGGCCCTGGGCCTGGACTTGCCCCTGGACTTGCGCGGCACTGCGTTTCAGGAACGCGTGTGGCAAGCCTTGCGGGAAATCCCGGTGGGGTGCACCGCCAGCTACGCCGAGATCGCCCAGCGCATCGGCGCGCCGACCGCCTATCGCGCCGTGGCCCAGGCGTGTGGTGCCAACAGCCTGGCGGTGGCGATTCCCTGCCATCGCGTGGTGCGCGCCGACGGCAATCTGTCGGGCTACCGCTGGGGTGTCGAGCGCAAGCGGCAGTTGCTGGAGCGCGAAAGCCCGGCAGAATCCTGAGGACGTCTACACCAGTTTGCGCTTGCGAAACTCGGCCACCTTATGCCGATTGCCACACAGCGCCATGCTGCACCAGCGGCGCCTGTGGCCCTTGGTGCGGTCGTAGAACCACAGCACGCACTCGGGATGTTCGCAGGTGCGGACCAGGCCGAAATCCCCTTCCACCAGTAACGTCGCGGCGACTTCGGCAATCGGCGCCAGGAACTGCTCGGCAGTCTGCACCTTGCGCTGGCGCTCCAGCCGCAACTCGCCAGGCGCCGGCCAAGCCAGTTGCGGGTGACTGACCGCCTTGCGCAGGAGCGCATTCAGCGCGCCGGGATCGCCCTGCTGGCCGGCCTTGCGCTGCTCCAGTAACACGCGGATCACTTCCCGCAATCCCCGCGCCGCGCCCAGCAGTGCCCCCTCCTCAAATACCGGTACTGCGCCCTCCTCGGCCCAGCCAAGCCGCACCAGCCAGCGCTCGACATCGGCATCGCCTTGCCAGAATTCAAAGGGCACACCGTCGACATTCGCCCGGGTATTGAGCATGTCCAGCACGGGATGATCAGCCAGGACGTAGGGTTCCAATGGGGATGGGGTGATGGCGGGCATGGCAAATCCTCTTCAAGTCCGCGCCATCGTAACCGCTGATTTCGCTTTTGAATAGTTACTAAATTCGCCGATCCGTAACCCATTAAATTAATTTGACAGGTTACATTTTCAAGCGCAGCCTGCAAAACCAGTAACCCAACAAATCAATTTAACCAGTTACAAAGAGGACTACTATCATGTCGATTTCAGCCCCGGTTGTTCGCTATCAGCACGTTGATGCCGATGGTGTGCGCATTTTCTACCGTGAAGCCGGCGACCCGTCCGCGCCGGTGTTGCTGCTGCTGCATGGCTTTCCCAGTTCGTCCCATATGTACCGTGACCTGATCCCGCTGCTTGCCACCCGCTACCGGATCATCGCCCCGGACTTGCCAGGCTTCGGCTTCACCGAAGTCCCCGCCGAACGCAATTACCACTACAGCTTCGATAACCTGGCGATCACCGTTGGCCACTTCGTCGAGGCCCTGAACCTCAGTCGCTATGCCCTCTATGTGTTCGACTATGGCGCACCGGTGGGCCTGCGCCTCGCCGTGGCCCACCCGGAACGGGTCAGCGCGCTGATATCACAAAACGGCAATGCCTACCTGGAAGGTTTGGGTGACGCCTGGGATCCGATCCGGGCCTACTGGGCCGAGCCGAGCCAGGCCAATCGCGAGGTGATCCGCAACGCGGTCATCAGCCTGGAAGGCACGCGTTATCAGTACCTGCATGGCGTGTCGCAACCGGAGCTGGTGGCGCCGGAGTCCTACATGCTCGACGTGCTCCTGATGCAGCGTCCCGGCAATGACGAGATCCAGTTGGACCTGTTCCTCGACTACCGCAACAACCTGACGCTGTACCCGGCGTTCCAGGCGTTTTTCAAGGCCACCCAAGTGCCGGCGCTGGTGATCTGGGGCCAGAACGATCCCTTCTTCATCCCGCCGGGCGCCCATGCCTACAAAGGCGACAACCCCAATGCCGTGGTGGAATTACTCGACACCGGCCACTTCGCCCTGGAAACCCACGCCGCGCATATTGCCCAACGGATTCATGCAGTACTGGGTGACGCCATCAACTGATAACCGCCCATGAAACACTGGATTCGTCCAGTGAATAATACAGACTGGCCTGGTGCTGCCTGGCCCTGCTAAAACGACGGAACAGCATTCCACCGTTGGAGAAGCGTCCCATGAGCACCTGGCCAGACACCCGAATTCTTGACCTGCTGGGCATCGAGTTACCGATCATTCAGGCGCCCATGGCCAATGCAACGAGCACGGCCATGGTGATCGCGGCCAATCAGGCCGGCGCCCTCGGTTCGATGCCGGCGGCGGCGCTCAGCATCGAGCAACTGCGCGAAGCACTCACCACGATTCGCCAGGCCAGTTCGCGGCCGCTGAACGTAAATTTCTTCTGCCATCAGCCACCGACGCCGGATGCTCACCGCGACCTTCAGTGGAAGAACCTGCTGGAAACCTACTACCGCGAGCTGGGCGCCGATTTTGACGCGCCGACGCCCGTCTCCAACCGCGCACCGTTCAACAACGCCGCCTGTGAAGTGGTGGAAGAATTCCGCCCGGAAGTGGTGAGCTTTCACTTCGGCCTGCCGGAAAAATCCCTGCTGGACCGGGTCAAGGCCACCGGGGCGAAAGTGCTGTCGTCGGCTACCACCGTCGAAGAAGCCATCTGGCTGGAACAGCACGGCTGCGATGCAATCATCGCCATGGGCAACGAAGCCGGTGGCCATCGCGGGATGTTCCTCAGCGACGACCTGAATAGCCAGATCGGCACCATGGCGCTGGTGCCACAGGTTGTCGATGCCGTGCGCGTGCCGGTGATTGCGGCCGGCGGCATCGGGGATGCCAGGGGCATTGTCGCGGCCTTCGCCCTTGGCGCGTCAGCGGTGCAGATTGGCACCGCGTACCTGTTTACCCCCGAGGCCACCGTCTCGAAGTCACACCACCACGCCTTGCGCACTGCCCAGGCCAGTGAAACCGCGCTGACCAACCTGTTCACCGGGCGCCCGGCGCGGGGCATCATCAACCGCGTAATGCGTGAGTTGGGCGCGATCAACCCCACGGCGCCGGCGTTCCCGCTGTCCGGCGGTGCGTTGATGCCGCTCAAGGCCAAGGACGAAGCCGGCTTCAGCAACTTGTGGTCGGGCCAGGCGCTGCGCCTCGGCAAAGACATCTCCAGCTATGACCTGACGCTGCAACTGGCCGCGCAAACCCTGGAAAAACTCGGCCGACGCTGAACCTGAACTCCCGGGACAACTTTGCGCTGTACCGGCAGTGGCCAACCGCTATATATTCCCATACATAGCGGTAGCCCCCTTCTGCCTATAACAAGCCGCAAACCCCAAGGAGCTTCTTGATGATGATTCGCGCCTCACGCCTGGCCCCCACGGCCCTCGCTACCCTGATCGCCGCGTTTGGCTTCTCCTCGGCGAATGCCGATGAAGTACAGGTGGCCGTGGCTGCCAACTTCACCGCACCGATCCAGGCGATTGCCGCCGACTTTGAAAAAGACACCGGCCATAAACTGGTCGCTGCCTACGGCGCTACCGGCCAGTTCTACACCCAGATCAAGAACGGCGCGCCGTTTGAAGTGTTCCTCAGCGCCGACGACACCACCCCGCAGAAGCTCGAAGCCGAAGGCGACACCGTCAAGGGCTCGCGCTTCACCTACGCGGTCGGCACCCTGGCGCTATGGTCGGCCAAGGAAGGCTACGTCGATGGCAAGGGCGAAGTGCTGAAGAAAAACCAGTTCCAGCACCTGTCCATCGCCAACCCGAAAGCCGCGCCTTATGGCCTGGCCGCCACCCAGGTGCTGGCGAAGGAAGGCCTGACCGAGAAGGTCAAGGACAAGCTCGTTGAAGGCCAGAACATCACCCAGGCCTATCAATTCGTCTCCACCGGCAACGCCGAACTGGGTTTTGTAGCGCTGTCGCAGATCTACAAGGACGGCAAAGTCACCAGCGGTTCGGCCTGGATCGTACCGTCGTCGATGCATGACCCGATCAAGCAGGACGCGGTAATCCTCAACAAGGGCAAGGACAGCGCCGCCGCCAAGGCCCTGGTTGAATACCTGAAAGGTCCGAAAGCCGCCGCGGTGATCAAGTCCTACGGTTACGAGCTGTAAATGCCGCTGTCGAGTGCCGATTTTTCCGCGATCTGGTTGACCCTGAAACTGGCATCGCTGACCACGGTCATCCTGCTGATCATCGGCACTCCGATAGCCCTCTGGCTGTCGCGCACCCGCTCGTGGTGGCGCGGCCCCATTGGCGCGGTGGTGGCCTTGCCGTTGGTGTTGCCACCCACGGTGATCGGCTTCTACCTTCTGCTGACCATGGGCCCCAACGGCTACTTCGGCCAGTTCACCCAATGGCTGGGCCTGGGCACCCTGACCTTCAGCTTCGCCGGGCTGGTGATTGGCTCGGTGATCTATTCGATGCCGTTTGTGGTGCAGCCGTTGCAAAACGCCTTCTCCGCCATTGGCACTCGCCCGCTGGAAGTGGCCGCGACCTTGCGGGCCAATCCCTGGGACACCTTTTTCACGGTGATCCTGCCCCTGGCGCGCCCAGGGTTTATCACCGCGTCGATTCTCGGTTTTGCCCACACCGTCGGCGAGTTCGGCGTGGTACTGATGATCGGCGGCAATATTCCCAACAAGACCCGGGTCGTCTCGGTGCAGATCTACGACCACGTCGAAGCCATGGAATATGCCCAGGCCCACTGGCTGGCCGGGTCCATGGTGGTGTTTTCTTTCCTGGTGTTGCTGGCGCTCTACTCCAGCCGTAAAACCAAGGCGGGCTGGAGCTGATGTCGATGATCGAGGTACGCCTGCAACTGAAGTATTCCGGGTTTGCCCTGGACGTCGACCTGCACCTGCCCGGTCGCGGGGTGACGGCGCTGTACGGCCATTCCGGCTCCGGCAAGACCACCTGCCTGCGTTGCATCGCCGGGCTGGAGCGGGCTGAAGAGGGTTTCGTGCAGATCAACGACGAGGTCTGGCAAGACAGCCGCAAAGGACTGTTCGTGCCACCCCACAAACGCGCCCTGGGCTACGTGTTTCAAGAAGCCAGCCTGTTCCCGCATTTGTCGGTACTGGCCAACCTGGAGTTCGGCCTCAAGCGCATCCCGCGCCAGCAACGCCGGGTGGAGATGAGCCACGCCACCGAACTATTGGGCATCGGCCACCTGCTGGACCGCCATCCGCAGCACCTTTCCGGCGGTGAGCGCCAGCGCATCGGCATCGCCCGCGCCCTGCTCACCAGCCCGAGCCTGTTGCTGATGGATGAACCGTTGGCCGCGCTGGACAGCAAACGCAAAAGCGAGATCCTGCCGTATCTCGAACGCCTGCATGACGAACTGGAGATTCCGGTGCTGTACGTCAGCCATGCCCAGGACGAAGTGGCGCGCCTGGCCGATCACATCGTGTTGCTCAGCGACGGCAAGGCCCTGGCCAGCGGTCCCATCGGCGAAACCCTGGCCCGGCTGGACCTGCCCATGGCGCTGGGCGACGACGCCGGCGTGGTGATCAACGGAACGGTCTGCGCCTACGACGCGCACTACCAGTTGCTCACCCTGCAATTGCCCGCGAGCCAATTGCAGATGCGCGTGGCCCATGCACCATTGGCGCTGGGCAAACAGTTGCGTTTCAAGATCCAGGCGCGGGACGTCAGCTTGAGCCTGCAGGCCGAGGAACACAGCAGCATCCTCAATCGCCTGCCGGTGACGGTGACCCAGGAAATCCCGGCGGACAACGCAGCCCACGTGCTGGTAAGCCTGGACGCCGCCGGCACGCCGCTGCTGGCGCGCATCACCCGTTACTCGCGGGACCAGTTGCAGCTGCATCCCGGCCAGACGCTGTGGGCGCAAATCAAGGCGGTGGCGGTACTGGCCTGACTGCCCGACAGCTGCTACGGGGGAGCAAACTTGTTGGCACGACCGCAAAACCCTGCGGTCAATCAGAAATACCTGCCAAGGAATTTGCGCCATGCCCGATCCTGCGTTGCTTGCCGACCTGCCCCGCGACCTGCATTACGTCGACGATACCCAACCCGGCCTGTCCCGGAAAAAGCTGCGGGGCAAATTCCAGTACTTCAAGGCCGACGGCACGCGCATAACCGATGCCGACGAAATCAAACGCATCAACGCACTGGCAGTGCCGCCGGCCTATACCGATGTGTGGATCTGCGCCGACCCGCGCGGCCATCTGCAGGCCACCGGGCGGGATGCCCGGGGGCGCAAGCAGTACCGCTACCACCCGCGCTGGCGCGAGGTGCGCGACACCGACAAATACTCCCGGCTGCAACAGTTCGGCAGCGCGCTGCCCAAGTTGCGCAAACAGTTGGAAGCACAGATCGAGGCGCCAGGGTTCAATCGGGAAAAGGTCCTGGCCACGGTGGTGCTGCTGCTCGACGCCACCCTGATCCGCGTCGGCAATACCCAATATGCCCGCGACAACCGCTCCTACGGCCTGACCACCCTGCGCACCCGCCATGTGGATATCAAGGGCAGTGAGATCCTGTTCCAGTTTCGCGGCAAGAGCGGCATCGAGCACCAGATCAGCGTCAAGGACCGGCGCCTGGCCACGGTGATCAAGCGTTGCCTGGAGTTGCCGGGGCAGAACCTGTTCCAGTACCTGGACGAGAACGGCGAGCGCCATACCGTCAGTTCCACCGATGTGAATGCCTACCTGCACACCCTGACCGGCGCGGATTTTACCGCCAAGGACTACCGCACCTGGGCCGGCAGCGCCCTGGCGCTGGCAGTGCTGCGCGAGCTTGAGTGGCAGCCGGAATCCGACGCCAAGAAACATGTGGTGGAGATGGTCAAGAACGTTGCCAAGCAACTGGGCAACACCCCGGCGGTGTGCCGCAAGTGCTACATCCACCCGGCGGTGCTGGAGCATTTCAGCCTGGGCGAACTGGCGAAACTGCCCAAGCCCCGAGTGCGCAAAGGCTTGAAGGCCGAGGAAGTCGGGCTGGCGATGTTTCTGGAGCAACTGGCCGAACGCCTGTAAGTGCGCCAAGTCATTGCAGCGGAGCACGAAGCGCCCTACGGTAGTGGCCGGATAATCTCACCGAGGAACCCGGCCCCATGTTGCCTTCATCCCTGAAGCCCTACACCAACGCCGCCTTGCTGCATCGCCACAAATGGCGCGGGCGTGTCGGGTTGCTGCTGGTGGCGAGCCTTTCCGTGCTGGCGGGCATGACCGATGCGATTGGTTTCATGGCCAGCGGGGATTTTGTGTCGTTCATGAGCGGCAACACCACGCGCCTCGCCGTGGCGATCAGCGAAGGCGACCTGGGCCTTACCGGGCGCCTGACGTTGCTGGTGGCGACGTTTATCGCCGGGAATGCGCTGGGCGTGATGGTCAGCCGCGTCAGCCGGCGCCACGCCCTGCCCTTGTTGCTGTGCATCGCCACCCTGCTGTGCGGGGCTGCGGCCTGGCCGTTTGCCGATCAATTGCCGGCGTTGCTGGCAGCGATCATCGCCATGGGCATGCTGAATGCCGCCGTCGAAGAAGTGAACGGGTTGCCCGTGGGGCTTACCTATGTCACCGGGGCGCTGTCACGCTTTGGTCGCGGACTGGGCCGCTGGATGCTCGGTGAACGCCGCAACGGCTGGCGCGTGCAACTGATCCCGTGGGCCGGGATGTTTGTGGGTGCGGTGATCGGTGCGTTGCTGGAGCACCACATGGGGATTCGTGCGCTGCTGGTCAGCGGGGTGCTGTCGGCGCTGTTGGGGCTGGTGTCGCTGAAGATTCCGCGGCGCTGGCACCTGGGGTACATGCCCCGCTAGAAAACAGTTGCCCTCCCGACGCTCCGGCCTCGACATCCCTGTACCGGTAAAGAGCCGTCACGCCGGGTGAGCGGGAAAATACTAAAACAATGCCTGCGGGACTGTCCGCAGGGCATTTCTGAACTTTTCTAACGGAATGGATTACAGGCAGGTCGCCAGCGCCGCCAGGCGGCGCTTGGCCGGATAGTCATCCTGGGCCGCGTAATAGTTGACGGAGGCGCCGGCGCCGGCACTGCGCACGTCGACAAAATAGTCACCTGCCGTGGTGTAGATGGTGAAGCCACCAGCCTGTGCAGGCTCCATGAAACCACCGGCATCCACCCCGAACACCGCTTCATCCTGCCAGCCGAACTGGATGCACTGGGCAACCACCAGCGGAGCCTTGTCCGAGGCCAGGGTTTTGTAGGGCGCGCCGGTACGCGCCTCTTTCATCTTCGAGCCCGCGCAACCGGCCAGCGATGCCAGGACCAAAGCGCCAATTACCACCATCCGCATACCGAAGCTTCCTTGGAAAAAACGCGACTGTACCATTAGCAGGCGACACCGAAGGATTATTGCGTCACCCTGCCGCCTACTTACGAACCCGCTTTTACCCGGAAACCCCATGACACCCAATGCCGAGCGCTACAACCCCTCCACCGACTACGCCGACAAGCTGATCAGCCGCATCGGCCAGACGCCTTCGTGGATCGCCAAACGCATCGGCGTGACCGACAAGCGCATCCGCTACATCCTTGACGGCGAGCGCACCGTGAAGGGCGAAAGCACCCCGATCCAGATGACCTACACCGAGCAGTTTGCCCTGGAATGCCTGGCGGCCGAGGCGAAAGCCAACAAGAAAGCCGCCGCCCCGGTTATCGAATAGCTGACAGATTCATGAACTTTGTTTCACTGTGAAGGAAGACCTCGCCGCCTATAGTCGGCAGGCTCATTTTTAAGAAGTCTCCCTTCCAGCCTGCCCTCCCGCAGGCTTTTTTTTGCCTTGGTTTTGCTCCCCCCGTAGCAGGAATTTGTTGGTCAGAGCAGCCAGCGGAACAGATAGAACAGCGCCATGCTCAGCAACACGGTGATCAGCACGCTACGGGTCCAGAACATCAACGCCACGGCGCTGATTCCGGCCAGCAGGTAGGGGTTGCCCACACTCAGGTTGAGCTTGTGATCAGCCAGGAAAATGATCGGGCCGCAGATGGCGGTGAGCATCCCCGGTACGGCAAACCCGAGAAACTCCCGCGCCCCGCGATTGAGGCGCACCGGCAGGCGCGGCTCGAGAAACAGGTAGCGGTTGAGAAACACGATCAGGCCCATGCCAAAAATCATCACGAAGATCATTGTTGCCCTACTCCCAGCCGCTTGCAGGCATACCCTGCGCTCATCCCCAACACACCGGACACCACCACCGCCGATTCCCAGTGCAGGTAGCTCAGCCAAACCGAGCACAGCAACGACACGGCTACGCAGACAATGGTCGGCACGTCGCGCACTACCGGGGTGATCAGGGCGATAAAGGTCGCGGCAATCGAGAATTCCAGGCCCAGTTGATCCAGCCCGGGAATGCTTTTGCCGAGCACGATGCCGGCGAAGGTAAAGACGTTCCAGATGATATAGAACGTCAGGCCGACGCCCAGGGCGTACCAGCGATTGAAGGTCTGGCGGTCGTACTGGCTGACCAGGGCGAAGAATTCGTCGGTCAGCAAAAAGCCCAGGCTCATGCGCCACCTTGGCTTGAGCGGCGACAGCGTGGGACGCATGTGCATGCCGTAGAGCAAATGCTGGGAGGTCAGCAGCAAGGTGGTCAGCAGGATCGAAATCAGGCTGGCGCCGCTCTTGACCATGCCGATGGCCACCAATTGTGCGGCACCGGCAAACACGATGGTCGACAGTCCCTGGGCTTCCAGCGGGGTAAATTGGGCATCAATTGCAGTCGAACCGGCCAGCAATCCCCACGGCGCACACGCCAGGGACAATGGAATGATCGCAATCGCGCCACGGGAAAAGGCGTTCAGAGGCAGAGCGTTAGGCATACACAACAAGCTCATCGACAGTCAGTCGACAAGCATGCCAGCGGTATCAGGGATTGTCTTGAACGATCGTGCTCAAGCCAGTTTGACCGACACCCGCTCCACCGCGTCCCGGGCTTCGCGCAGTTCGTGGGCGTCCTGGTTGAGCCGGTGGATGGTATTGAGCAGGCGCTGGCGCAGCACTTCATCGCTGAGCTTTTCGACGGCGCGCATCAGGTCAAAGGCCGCGGTTTCGTTATTGTCCGCGACGGAATCCAGGGTCTTGCGCAGGTTGCGAGTGGCACGGGTCACACGTTTTCTTCCTTCATCACCAATGGGCAGGCACTTTAGGACATTTGTGTTTCAGTTTAATTTCAACCACTTGTCATCGATTGTCGGGCACTTGACGCAGGTCAATCGAAACAAGGTTTGACCAATACATATGGAAATCCGTATATTCGTATTTCCATATGTATCAAGGCACTGACCATGTCAGATCTTTTCTCCCCGCCCAACGTCTTCAAATGCCTGGCCGACGCCACCCGCGCCAGGCTGACGTTGTTGATCCTGCGTGAAGGCGAACTTTGCGTGTGCGAATTGATCCATGCTCTGGACGACAGCCAGCCGAAAATCTCCCGCCACCTGGCGCAACTGCGCAGTTGCGGGTTGCTGCTGGACCGTCGCCAGGGCCAGTGGATTTATTACCGCCTCAACCCGGCCTTGCCGGAGTGGGTGACGGCAGTGCTCGACACCACCCTGCAAGCCAACCAAGCCTGGTTAAAAACAGACGCCCAGCGTCTGGAAACCATGGGTGACCGACCACAACGGGCCAGCGCCTGCTGCTGATCCTGCGGAGAGCTTTTCATGCTTGTAGCCGTTGCTATCTTTCTGTTCACCATCATTTTGGTCATCTGGCAGCCCAAGGGCCTGGGCGTGGGCTGGAGCGCCACGATGGGCGCGATCCTGGCCCTGGCCTGTGGGGTTATCAGCCTGGCCGACATCCCGGTGGTGTGGCACATCATCTGGAACGCCACCGGGACCTTCGTCGCGCTGATCGTCATCAGCCTGCTGCTGGATGAGGCGGGCTTCTTCGCCTGGGCTGCCTTGCATGTGGCGCGCTGGGGCCGTGGGCGCGGTCGGCGACTGTTCGCGTACATGGTGCTGCTGGGCGCGCTGGTATCGGCTTTGTTCGCCAACGACGGCGCGGCGCTGATCCTCACGCCCATCGTGATGTCGATGCTGTTGGCGTTGCGCTTTTCCCCGGCAGCCACGCTGGCGTTCGTCATGGGCGCCGGGTTTATCGCCGACACCGCGAGCCTGCCGCTGGTAGTCTCCAACCTGGTGAACATCGTCTCGGCCGACTACTTCAAGATCGGCTTCAACGAATACGCCGCAGTGATGGTGCCGGTGAACCTGGTGAGCGTCGCCGCGACCCTCGCCGTATTGCTGTGGTTTTTCCGCCGGGACATTCCGCAAACCTACGACCCGGCCGACCTCGACGACCCTGCCAGCGCGATCCACGACCGCGGCACCTTCCGCGCCGGCTGGTGGGTGCTGGGCATCCTGCTGGTGGGCTGCTTTGCCCTGGAACCGCTGGGCATTCCCATCAGCGCAATTTCTGCCGCCTGCGCCATATTACTGCTGGTGATCGCCGCCAAGGGCCACAAAATCTCCACCCGCAAGGTGCTGAAGGAAGCGCCCTGGCAGATCGTGATTTTCTCCCTGGGCATGTACCTGGTGGTCTACGGCCTGCGTAACGCCGGGCTGACCGACTACCTCGCGACCTGGCTCGACACCTTCGCAAGCTATGGCGTATGGGGCGCGGCCTTGGGCACCGGTGTACTCACCGCGCTGCTGTCTTCGGCGATGAACAACCTGCCAACCGTGCTGATCGGCGCGCTCTCCATCGAGGCCAGCCACGCCGTGGGCGTGGTCAAGGACGCGATGATCTACGCCAACGTGATCGGCAGCGACCTAGGCCCCAAAATCACCCCTATCGGCAGCCTGGCGACCTTGCTCTGGCTGCACATCCTGGCACGCAAAGGCATCACCATCACCTGGGGTTACTACTTCAAGGTCGGGATCGTGCTGACCCTGCCGGTACTGTTGATCACCCTCGCCGCCCTGGCCTTGCGCCTGAGTTTCTGACGGAGTTCGCTTGATGAAAGTCCTGTTCATGTGCACCGCCAACAGCTGCCGCAGCATTCTTTCGGAAGCCTTGTTCAACCATCTGGCGCCGGACGGTTTCCAGGCCATCAGCTCCGGGAGTTTCCCCAAGGGCCAGGTGCTGCCACGCAGCCTGACCACGCTGAAAGCCGCCGGCATCAGCACCGAAGGCTTGTACAGCAAGGGCAACGACGCCTTTGAAGGCAGCCCGCCAGACATCGTCGTCACCGTGTGCGACAAGGCTGCTGGAGAAGCTTGCCCGGTGTATTTCGGCCCGGCCATGAAGGCACATTGGGGGTTGGAGGACCCGTCGGATGTTCAAGGCGATGAAGCCCAGGTCGACGCCGCGTTCCGCGCCACCCTGGAAATCATTGAACGGCGCTGCCGGGCTTTTTTCGAGATTCCGTTCGCCAGCCTCAGTCCCATCGAAATCAAGGCCGAGCTTGATCGCATCGCCACGCCGTAACCGAAGAGCCGGGCGAGTAGTCGATCTGAAGCCCTTTTCCGGCGTATGCTCGCGGGCAACGGTCACAGCGAGCCCCCTCAATGAGTTCCATGCAGCACGCCTGGCTGGGCAACTACGAAGTCAGCAGCACCACCTGCACCGGCCTGACATTTGCCCGCCACAGCCATGATGAATGCGTGATCGGCGTCAACCTGCTCGGCGAGGAACAGGTGTGGCTGGATCGTCGCACCTTCGAGGCCGGCCCCGGCAGCATCACCCTGTACAACCCGGGGCAGATTCAAGGCGGCGGCGCGGCCGAAGGGCAGCCGTGGCGGTTTGTCAGCTTGTATGCGACTGCCGAGCAATTGGCGGCTGATCTGGGTCTGGCGCACCTGGAGTTCGACCGTTCGCTGTGCTTCCAGCCGGCGTTGGCGATGAAACTCGCCGGGGCGATTGAAGGTGCGTTGAGTGTCGATCCGCTGGCCCGGGAGCTGAGTGAGGAAGCCCTGGTGGTGCTGCTCGGCGAAGTCGTCGGTTGCAGCGGCGTCCGCTTGCCTGGCAGCACTGCGGTGGGACGCGGGTTGGTGATCAAGGCCCAGGAATTGCTGGCTGAAAACCTGCACCAGGCGGTGGCACTCGAGACCCTTGGTGACGAGTTGGGCCTGTCGAAATTCCATCTGCTGCGGGCTTTTCAGAAAGAAACCGGGCTGAGTCCACGCCAGTGGGCGATGCAACTGCGTACCCGGCGCGCCAAGGGGCTGTTGCGCTCAGGCGTTGCGGCGTCGCAGGTTGCCCATGCCTTGGGGTTTGCTGACCAGAGCCATCTGAATCGGCATTTCCGGGCGGCCTACGGGATCACACCGGGGCGCTATCAACGCGTGCTCAAGGGCTGAAAAGCGCAATCTGGTTCAAGACGACTTACACACCCTTCCCTAAAATGCCGGCCATCACTTGAAGGAAGGCAGGCATGTTGACGATCTTTTTTTCGGCGCTGGTGTTTGGGTTTGTGTTTTGCCTGTCGCCGGGGGCGGTGCTGGCGGAGACGCTGCGCCGTGGGCTGCTGCATGGGTTTACCCCTGC
Organism: Pseudomonas sp. 21615526; assembly: GCF_013386245.1. Classification (NCBI taxonomy): domain Bacteria; kingdom Pseudomonadati; phylum Pseudomonadota; class Gammaproteobacteria; order Pseudomonadales; family Pseudomonadaceae; genus Pseudomonas; species Pseudomonas sp. 21615526. The sequence goes on from NZ_JACAOM010000081.1 coordinate 41,540, forward strand.
GCTGTTGGTGCAGATCGGTTCGCTGGTGGGCGATGCCGTGTGGGCGGTGATCGGGCTTACGGGCATGGCGTTGTTGATCCAGCATGAGTCGGTGCGGGTGCCGCTGACGGCCGTTTGTGGGCTGTATCTGGCCTGGCTCGGGATTCGCAGCCTGATGGATGCCTGGCGCTTGCCAGAGGCCGGGAGTGCGCCGGCCAGGTCCGGGCAGAATGCGCTGGTGGTGGGGGCGGCGATTTCCCTGGCCAATCCGAAGAACATTGTCTATTGGGGGGCGCTGGGGAGTGCGTTATCGGGGATAGTCGGGGCGGCGCCTAGCCATGGGCAGACGTTGATGTTTTTTGCGGGGTTTATGCTGGCTTCGGTGTTGTCGTGCTTTTTGATTGCGGGGTTGGTCAATTTGCTGCGGCGGAATGCTTCGCCCATGTGGCAGAGGGTTAGCTATGGGGCTTGTGGGGTGGTGCTGCTGTATTTGGCGATTTTGGCGTTGCGGGGGATTTGAGGGGGCATATCCGTTATTTGGGTAACGGCGGCCTATGGTTCCGCTCTTACAGCGGCTCACTTTGGAAAAGCCGGAATGCCGGCCCAGCCCAAAGTGGGCAAAGGGCTCCGCAATACCTGCGTTC
>NZ_JACAOM010000082.1:0-52293 GCF_013386245.1 Pseudomonas sp. 21615526
CGGATATACCTCCCCAAAAAGCTACCCCCCACAATTCCCACCAATCACCTCCCCCGCAAACGCCTTACGCACAAACAGCGTCGAGTCCACCAGCGAACCATTGACCGTAGCGGAGTGATCCAGCTCAGGATAAAAATGCCATTCAATCCGGTCCCCGCCCTTGCACGCATCCCTGACCAGCGCCTTTTGCCCAGGCACAAACACATCCTGATCCCGCCCCCCCGTACCGACAAAAACCGGAATATCCGTCTTCAACGTCGGATACGCCGACTCACGATAAACCTTGTCGAGCGCCTCTTTCGGCGACCGCTTGAAACTGTCATTGAAGCTGAGCCCATCAGCCATCACCCGCTGCTCAATGGTATGCAAACAATCCCGCCGGCTGCTCTCAAACGCAGGCACTGCACGCTCGCTCAAGTAATCCGCAGCCACAAACCCAGGATCAAACAACGTGACAGTACTCAGCCGCAGCAAGTTATAGGCAAAGGTCGGCACCACCGAACTGCGGGCCTTTTCCAACTCGGCACCGTCTCCCGTTTTATGGGCAGCCGCGTAAGGCGTACCGGTCGCCACCACCCCCACGATATCCAACTCGGGCGCATAGTCTTTCGCATAGACCGCCGTGGCAAACGCAGCACGGCCACCCTGTGACTGCCCAAACACCACCACACGTTTGGAGAGTTCGAAACCACCCGCCCCTACCGCGCGAATACTGTCGAGCACCCCATAGGCCAGCGGACTGGTCAGCCCATACGGATGCAGGCCAGGCGTCCCAAGCCCCTGGTAATCGGTAGCGACAATCGCGTAGCCCTGAGCCAGCCAATAATTGAGATAGCGCGTATCCCGAGGGCTGCGACCGGCGAACGACGGCGCGCAGATATCGGCACTCCCCACCGTGCCGTGGGCCCACGCCATCAGCGGCCAGCCACCCGGCGGCGGTGTGCCCTTGGGCAGGAACAGCGCACCGGAAACGACAATCCGTTTATGGGTATCGAGACCGTCGGTGGACGTGTACAGGATGCGAATATTCTGCCCCGCCTCGACCAGGCTTTGCTGATCGGTCAACGGCTCGCTGCGCAGCATCCGCCCGGGTGACGCGGGCACCTTGTCCGCCCAGGTATAGAACGCGGGAACACCACCATCACCGACGGGCGTTTGCGCAGCACTCACACCACTGCATCCCGCCAGCAACACCGCCAGCGCAAGCGATAACCGACGCGACATCACCAGCCCTCTTTCAACATCCGCAATTCAAGGTACTGCAACAACATGATGGTCTTGCCGTCGACGATCTCGGCACTGTCCACCATGGCCAGGGCCTCCTCGAATCCCAACTCCAGCACTTCGATATCCTCACCTTCATCCTCCAGCCCGCCGCCATCACTGACTCGGTCGCCAGGCTGATATTCGCCGATGAAAAAGTGAATGCGCTCGGTCACCGAGCCCGGGCTCATGAAGGCCGAATAGATCTTTTCTACATGGCCCACACGATAGCCCGTCTCTTCTTCCGCCTCCAGGCGAATGCGTTCCTCGGGGCTGGCGTTGTCCAGCAGGCCGGCGGCAGACTCGATCAGGTAACCGTGGTAGCCGTTAACGTAGGTAGGCATGCGGAACTGGCGAATCAGCAACACCGTGCGCCGCTCGCGGTTGTACAGCAGGATCGTCGCGCCATTGCCCCGGTCATAGATCTCGCGGGTCTGGGACTGCCAACTGCCGTCGCGGCGGCGCAGGTCAAAGGTGTACTTTTTCAGCACATACCAATTATCCGAGAGCAGTTCTTCGGCGTGGATGCGGACGGGACTGTTTTCCATGGCAGGACCTTTTTGTCTTGTGTTATTCAGCATGTCGTGCAAAATCGTGCACAGTCAAGAAAAAACGTGCAGGAAGCTTCCGATGCTGACCCAACAACGTAAACAACACCTGCTGGATACGCTGCACCGCGACGGCCGGCTGATTGCCAAGGAGTTGAGCCAGGCACTGGAGGTTTCCGAGGACACTATTCGGCGTGACCTGCGGGAAATGGCCAAGGAAGGTTTGCTGCTGCGGGTGCACGGCGGCGCCTTGCCGGCATCCCCCGCGATGGCTGATTTTTCGGTTCGGGAACACTTGGTACCCGAGGAAAAAATCGCCATTGGCCGGACGGCTGCGCAACTTGTGCAGCCCGGCCAGGTGGTGTTTATCGATGGCGGTACCACGTGCCTGCAACTGGCCCATCACTTGCCGGCGGACCTGAATGCCACCGTGGTCACCCACAGTCCGTCGATTGCCATGGCCCTGGTGGATCATCCGCAGATTGAAGTGATCATGCTCGGCGGGCGGCTGTTTCGCCACTCACTGGTGGGGGTGGGGGCGGCCACGCTGGAGGCCATCGGCCGGGTCAATGCCGACCTGTATTTCATAGGGGTGTGCAGCGTGCACCCGAATGCCGGCCTGTCTACCGGCGATTATGAAGAGGCAGTGGTCAAGCGCGCGTTGTGTCACGCGGCCGCAGAAACCATCGTGCTGGCCACCTCGGAAAAGCTCAACACCGCGTCGCCCTACCAGGTGGTGGAGCTGGCACACGTCAGCGCGATCGTCGCATTGGCCAGTACGCCGCGTGCCCTGCTGCAACCCTACGAAGCTCAGGGCCTGACGCTTTACCTGGCGTGACCGTCAACAGTCCTTGATGGCTTGCCATGACGCGGCGACTTGCACAGCGTCCGAGGCGTTGACCCGCGCCAGGTCAACCGGATACTCGACCCCCGGATTTTCCGCGAACCGCGTGGCGGTGAACTGGCCGTTGCTGGCACGCAGGATATAGCCGCTGTCCTGGCACGCTGCCGAAGCCAGGAAGATCACGCCAGGCGTGACCCATTCCGGCTTGAGGTTGTGCGGCTCGCCGGTCACGCCCCACATGCGGGTCTTGGCCACGGGTGAGATGGCATTGACCAGGATCCCGGCCTCCGCCCCTTCCCCGCTCAAGGCATTCATGATCCCCAGTTGCGCCATCTTCCCCGCGCTGTAGGCCGCCAGGCCCGGCTGGACGTAGCGCGTATACATCGCACGGTCGGAGGTGGTCAGCACAATGCGGGGTGCGGCAGATCGCGTGAGGTGCTGCCACGCGTGTTTGCACAGCCAGATCGGTGCATAGACATTGACGTCCATGGCCCGCCGGATGAAAGCCTCGTCGGCGGCCTCGATGGGCTGATAGCCGACCCAGCCAGCATTGTGGATCAGGATATCGAGCTGCCCGAAATGCGTGATGGCGCACTCGATCAGCGCTCGACACCCCGCTTCGCCGGACAGGTCACCCGCGTGGCCAACCACCCGCAGGCCTTCACCCTGCAGCGCCAGCGCGGCCGCCTGTACCACCTGGGGATCAGCCCCATCGCCGAGGGTGTCGGCACCGATATCACTGATTACCACCTGCGCGCCGAGTCGCGCCAACTCGCGCGCATAGCTGAACCCCAAGCCACGGGCGGCACCGGTCACGATTGCGGTTTTACCTGTAAAGTCCATCGTCGCGTTCTCCTGATAGGCACTCCACCCTAACAACCCGTGGCCGTCCTGTTTAATACTGAAAAACAGCGATATTGATACCTGCGCCGTATCAAGCCCCACACCGCCATCTACCTGAAGGAACAGCCCAGATGATCGAAACCCGCCTGTTGCGCCAGTTCGTTGCCGTTGCCGAAGCGCTGCACTTTCACCAGGCCGCAGAGCGCCTGCATATGGCGCAGCCAGCGTTGAGCCAGGCGATCAATCGCCTGGAGGCAAAGTTGGGGTTTGCCCTGCTGCAGCGTGACCGTCGTGGCGTGAAGCTGCTGCCAGCCGGGGCGGCGTTTCTTCAGACGGCCTACACCGTCCTCGGGCAATTGCAGCAAGGCATTGAGCAAGCCCGGCAGGTGTCCCAGGGAACCGCCGGCACGCTCACCATCACCTCGGTGTCGATCACCGGCTATCCGTGGTTGCTGGATACCCTCAGGCAGTTTCGCCTGGCGTTCCCCAGGGTTCAGTTGGTGATCAAGGAAATGCCCTCTGCCAACCAGGCCAAGGCCTTGTTGAGTGGTGATACCGATATCGCTTTTTTGCGCTACCTGCCAGGCCAGGCAGATAACATCGAATCCCGGCTGCTGCTGGATGAACCGATCCTGCTGGCGCTGCCCGCAGACCATCCGAATGCGGATGACGTCGCTATCGAGCTGAAGGACTTTGCCGGCGCCGATTTTGTGTTCACGCCCCAGGCATTGGGCAGTGGCTATCACCACCAGTTGATCGCTTTATGCGAGGCCGCGGGCTTCTCTCCAAGGGTGGTCCAGGAAGCCGATCAATTACCCACCCTGATTGGCCTGGTGGCGTGCGGGTTTGGTGTGGCGCTGGTGCCGCAGTCCATTGCCCGTTCGATGCCCCGTGACAAAGTGGCGTTTGTGCCCCTCGCCGCCGCGTCCTCCAGCATCGGGCTCTACCTAAACTGGAACACCAGCCATTCTTCCCCCTTGGCCGGGCACTTCTTTTCTCTGCTGGACGAGGCGATGTAATACTTTGCAAGCAATGTCCGGTGACGACCGTCTGAATATTTCCTGCGCGCCCAGGGCATCTGTTAAAACCCGTGCTTCGCCTGTGTCCTGGAACCTTCATGTCTTCACGTTTTCTGTCCCGTCTCGGCCTGCGCTGGTTTCCCCTGCTGTGCATGGCCGCCCTGATCATCGGCCTGCCCGTGGGTTGCGCCGTGCTGCAACACAAGGAACGCGAGTTGCTGTTTCGCGTGGAGCCAGGCACTGCCAGCTGGTACAGCGGGTTGCCGCGTGATGTGCAGGAATTCGACCTGAAACCCGCGAGTTTCAAGGCAGGGCAGAATATTCATGGCTGGTGGTGGCCAGCGGCACAGAAGGACGCGCCGGCGATTCTCTACCTGCACGGCGTGCGCTGGAACCTCACTGGCCAACTGTTTCGCATCGAACAGCTGCGGGCCCTGGGCTTTTCCGTACTGGCCATCGACTACCGCGGCTTCGGCCAGAGTCGAGGCGACCTGCCGTCGGAAACCAGCGTGTACGAAGACGCGCGCATTGCCTGGGAACGCTTCCAGGTGCTGCAACCCGATCCTGCCAAGCGCCTCATCTACGGGCACTCCCTGGGTGGCGCGGTGGCCATCGACCTCGCGGTGGAACTGGGCAAGCAAGCAGCGGATGATCATGTGCCGCCGCCAGTGCGCGGACTGGTCATCGAGTCCACCTTTACCTCCCTGGCAGATGTTGCCACGGCGGTAGCCAATACGTCATTGCCGGTGCGCTGGCTGCTGTCGCAGAAGTTCGATTCCATTGACAAGATCGCTGATATCCACATGCCGCTGCTGGTGGTTCACGGGCTCGCCGATGCCTTCGTGCCACCGCGCTTCAGCCAGCAACTGTTTGACGCCGCCCAACAGCCGAAACACCTGTTGCTGGTACCCGGTGCCACTCATAACGACAGCATGCGACTGGCCGGCAGCAGTTATCGCCAGGCGTTGGACAGCCTGATGCAATCGAAGCGCGCCACTCAGGTTGCCGGGCCCTCCACCGGGCGCCCAAACGACTCGTAAATCTGCATTTCGGCACCGGTTTCGCCGGTGCCTGTCAAGGCGCAAAGCCTGCCCATGCTGGCCATAAACAGTGACTGATCAAATATTAACCGCAGGTTAAATCGCCATACCCGCCGGGCTCAAGCGAAGTTATCCACAGAGATACCCACGGTTTTCGTGGACAACTCTTTTTACTTTTTTACGATTATTTTGCTCGGTAATGCCCTTCTGGAAAGCTTGGCGGCAGCAAAATCTCCTGCATCACTTCGCGAATCGAAACATGGGGTTCGGTACCGGACCGGGTGTGGTTTTTCCATGGTGCTCAGCTCACTCGGCAGGGCATCACCGACACCCCAACCCATTGCGTTTGCGCCTAATGCTGATTAATCTCGCATAAACACGCATCAACGAGCAAAAACATGCATAACACCCATGCTGCCATCGACCTGCCCTCCCTGCGCAAACAGAAAATCCTGTTGCTGCTGGAGCGCGACGGTAAAGTCACTGCCTCGGAGTTGGTGGAGCATTTCGCCGTTTCCCAGGACACCATTCGCCGCGACCTTGGCGAACTGGCCTCCGCCGGTCTGCTGCAACGCGTGCATGGAGGTGCGCTGCCACGGCCCAAGGACACCGGCAAGGATTTCTTCACCCGGTTTGGCGAAACCACCGCGACCAAACGCCACCTGGCGCAACTCGCCGCCGATCGCGTGGAGGACGGCCAGATCGTGCTGTTCGACTCCGGTACCACCACCCTGCAAATCGCCCAGTCACTACCGCATTCCATCAAGCTGACCGCCGTCACGCACTCACCGATGATTGCGATCGCGTTGTCCGAACATCCCAATGTGACGGTGATCCTTGCCGGTGGCCAACTCAACCCGGTGACCATGGCCGCCAGCGGGCATGAAGCATTGCGGCTGATCCAGGGCATCAAGGCCGACCTGCTGTTCACGGGTGTGTGCGCACTGCATCCACAGGTCGGTATCAGCTCGTTGCACTTCGAGGAAGTGGCGGTGAAACAGGCTATGCTCGACAGCGCCTCCCACGTGGTGGCAGTCACCCTGGCCGACAAGCTGGGCGCCGTGGAGCCATTTGTGGTGGCGCCGTGCAGCCGCATTCATACCCTGATTACCGAGTGGCACGTGCCGCCGGGCAGCGTCGAGGCTTATGAATGCCTGGGGCTGGAGGTGATGCAAGTGGATGCCTGAGGGGCGAGCATCGCTTGGAGGGCAAGCGCATCGACCAGCGCATGACCGCTGGCCGTATTATCGAAAATACACCAGGTCGGAATGCCCTCCTCCAGGGAGGCTCTCAATACCTCGGCCAGCGCGCACAAACGCTCGGTTTCGTAAGCGCTGTGATAGATACGCGGCGAACCATGCAGGCGCCAATAACGCACGCCTTGCCAACCTTTCGGTACATCCCCATAAGCGATCACCGGCGGGTCAGCGGCGACCCGTCCTATCTGGTAATCCTGCAAAAGCCCGCCGGCCTGCGCCCAACTGGCGTGTCGCGGCTCCAGCACCACAGGCCCAGGGAAGCGTTGACGCAAGGATGTGAAAAAGCCGCCGGCAATGATCGGGTCGTAGCTTAAAGAAGGCGGCAATTGCACCAGCAGGCAGCCCAGGCGGTCGCCCAATTGCAGGCACTGTGCAAGGAACTCATCCAATGCCGTATCGCAGTCACGCAGACGTAATTCATGGGTGATGTACCGTGGCAGCTTGACCGAAAAACCAAAGCCCGACGGCACTGACTGCGCCCATCGTTCGTAGGTCTGCGGGCGATGGGGGCGGTAGAAGGAACTGTTGATTTCAACCGCATTCAAGCACGCGGCATAACGTTGCAGATGAGTGCCCTGCCGGGGAAATCTTGGCCATTGCTCACGAGGCAGGCTCCAACCGGCACAACCGAGAAAAATCGGCATCAGAACAACACCGACGCCGCATCCCTCATGAAAATCTCCACCGTCTTCGGCCCGACGCCCTCGAACGCATTCAAGCGTTTTTCAAACTCCCCACGGTCGGCACTGGCATCGTGGATATGGCTGATCTTGCCCGCGTACTCCGCATTCAACTTGCTGCTGAGGTCGAGCAGGCGTTGCGCGGTGCTTTCGTCGTAACGCACGTAATGCGCCTCACCGAGCATGGCCACCAGTTCGCGAGAGGTGCAGTGTTGCAGTTTGCGCGGGGTGTCCCGGCCATGCTTCACCACAATCACCTGATAGGCCTGCGCCGCGATCTGCGCCTGAATGCGCTTGCCCATCAGGAAGCTGGCGACAAACCACTTGAACAGTGCGTTGTCATCACCGGGCTTGAGCTCAATACCCAGTTCCCCGGCGCTGATGGATCGCCCCATGACTGCCTCCGTTCTTCACTGACCCAGCTTGCGCTCGGCCTTGGCGGCTTGCTCGTTGATCTGCTCGGTTTGCCGTTGTGTGTCCTTGATGGACGTCGGCGTGATCACCTTATCAACGGTTTCAGTCTTGGGGTTTGGGCGCTGCAAGGAACTGTCCTTCTCGTCAAGCTGGCGACCTTTCTGCGCCTGTTCGGAGCTGATTGCATTGGGGGTTTTGTCAGTGGTTTTTTCAGTGCCCATGGTGATTCTCCTGCTGTTAAAAGATCAGGCTCCAGCGCGGAGCCGTTATGCAGCAGAGCCCATGATTTTTTGATAGTTCAAGGAAATTGCGTGGGCTGCGGCCCGGAGAAATAAGCGCAAATTAATTTAAACCTTTTGCTCAGGCACCCGCTCAACAGTCAGGTAACGGCATCGCGCCACTCTTCAGGAGAAGCATCATGAAGCACTTGCTGATGAAACAAATGGGACTGACCTTCGCGCTGGCCGCGGGCTCGATGGGTGTGGCCATGGCCGCCACTTCCAATGACTTCGTTGACGCCGCAGCCCAGGGCGGCATCACCGAAGTAGAAGCCGGCAAACTGGCGCTGGAAAAGAGCGGTGCCGCTGATATCAAGGCGTTTGCCCAGCACATGATCACCGACCACACCAAGGCCAACCAGGAGCTGACGGCCCTGGCGACGAAGCTCGACATCAAGGTGCCTGACGATGCCAGCCTCACCGACAAGGCCAAGAAAATGATCCTGGAAATCCGTGAAGAGTCCTTTGACAAGGCTTACGCCGACAACCAGGTAAAGGCCCACGAAGACACCGTGGCCCTGTTCAAAAAAGAAGCCGCCTCCTCGGATAACGCCGAACTGAAGGCTTTTGCCGAGAAGACCCTGCCGACTCTCGAAACCCATCTGAAGATGGCCAAGGAGTTGCAGTCCCAGCACGCCAATTAATCATTGACCCACTCAGGAGACACTCGACCATGAGTTCGCAACTGCACGGCAAGAAGATTCTGATCATCACCTCCAACACCGGTATCGAGCGCGACGAGTTGCTCAAGCCGCTGGAAGCCCTGCGTGGTTTCGGCGCCACGGTGACCCACGGTTCCAGCAAAGGTGGCAGCACCCAGACCTTTCTCAAGGACACCGAGAAAGACAGGACGGTAGAGTCCGACGCCAAGCTCTCGGACCTGCACGGCAGTGACTTCGATGCACTGGTCATCCCCGGGGGCACCGTCAATGCCGACACCTTGCGCCAGGACGCCGATGCACTGCGGCTGATCAACGACTTCGTCAAGGCCGGGAAAACCGTAGCCGCCATCTGCCATGGCCCTTGGGCCCTGATTGATGCCGGCGTGATCGGCGGCAAGACCCTCACCTCCTACAAAAGCGTGCGCACTGACCTGGTCAATGCCGGCGCAGCAAACTGGGTGGATACGCAGGTGAAGGAATGCCCGGCCAATGGCTGGACCCTGATAACCTCGCGCACGCCCGACGATTTGCCGGCGTTCAATGAGGCCATTGCCAAGACACTGGCGGCCTGACGCCCGCCAATGCAAACAGGCGCCCTCGGGCGCCTGTTTTTTTTCGATTCTGTCTTAGCCTTTGCCATGCTCAGTGGCATGTGTCGCCCGGTTCACACCCTTGGGTCCAAACAGCGCCCAGAGGATCAGCCCCAACAGCGGCATGAAGATCAGTACCACCAGCCATAACCCCTTGGTCTCCCAGCCACTGCCACTGCGCAGAACGCTGTTGATCGCCCACAGTTCCAGCAGCACCAGAATCACCGCCAAGCCAATCCAGACATATTCGATTTGCATGATTCATCCTCCTGAGGTCGTATGCGTTAGGTCAAGCAACGCGCCCGAGGGTTCATTAAAATTGCAACGGATGGCTCTCGCCCAACGGTTGCGGCACACGGGCCGTAACCTTCTAGACTCAAATGGACACTACCTTTTACCCCTCGGAGGCCCGGGATGACCGAGCACATCATCCACTTTCACTGCCAGATCGATCAGGGCACCACCGAGCGCTTTCGTGATTGCTGCCTGGACGCGATCGATCAAGGCGCCAGTTCGTTGCTGTTGAACCTGTCGACCACCGGCGGCAGCACCAATTTCGGTTTTACCCTCTACACCTTCCTCAAGTCCCTGCCGGTGCCGTTGTGTGCGATCAATGCGGGCAATATCGAGTCCATGGGCATCATCATGTTCCTGGCGGCAAACCGCCGGATCACCACGCCACACTCGCGCTTCCTGATCCATCCGATGAACTGGTACTTCAACCAGAACTCGGTAGACCACCAGCGCCTGCGGGAATACCTGTCGAGCCTGGACAACGACCTGGCGCGCTACGTGAAAATCTACGAACTGGAAACCGCCAGCGCCGAAACCCACCTGGATATTTTCAAGTGCCTCTCGGCCGAGGAAAAAGTCATCGCCGCCCACGAGTCACTGGCCTACGGGATTGCCCATGAGGTCGAGCAGATCGTGTTTGCCGACGACATCAAGCACTGGAAAGTCAGCGGCGGCTAGGCATTGTTTAATGCATGCAAGCCACCACTCGACCGTGCAACCTGCACGACCAGAGCCGCTTTTTATCACACATAACCTATTGTTTTATAAGCAGATAAATATTTTGTTCAACTTGGTACAACTCATGCTGTAGAGGTCTGCACAGGCGGGCAATTCGACCCGCCCTTTCGCTACCCGTGAGGTGTCACCCATGAATGCCATTGATCTTCTCAAGGCCGACCACGAACGCGTCAAAGCCATCCTGAACCAGCTGAGTGAGTCTACTGAACGCGGCGTCAAAAAGCGCACCGAGCTACTGGCGAAACTGGAAATGGAAATCAGCCTTCACACCCGCCTTGAGGAAGAAATCCTCTATCCGGCTTTTCGCAAGGCTGGGGGCAAGGATCAGGAAATCATGTACCACGAGGCCAAGGAAGAACATCGCACTGTCGACTCCCTCGTCCTTCCGGACCTGAAGCAGACTTCGCCATCCACCACCGAGTTTTCCGGCCGGGTGAAAGTCGTCAAGGAACTGTTGGAACACCACATCGAGGAAGAAGAAAGCGAGATGTTCCCGCAGGCCAGGAAGCTGTTGGGCAAGGCCTTGCTGGAAGAGCTGGGCGCGGAGATGGAAGCGATGAAAGCCGCGCACAAGAAAGCACCCGGCGCGAAGCCAATGGCGGCTTGATGTCCATTCGTCGCATGCCTGGAAACTATTTCAAACTTTGAATTGGGTGGAGGATTCCCAATTAGGCAACACCATTGATTCGCTCATCATTGAGGGTTTTCAAAATGGCTAATAGTGGAAAAACTACCCCAGGTGCTGGTCACAAAGACCAGAAAGACCCAAACCGTAAAAGCGGCGGCCAGGGTTCAGGCGGCAACTTCGCCAATGACCGCGAGAAGGCTTCTGAAGCGGGCAAAAAAGGCGGGGCTCATAGCCACGCCCCAGGCTCCAAGAAGTCTTGATTGAGGCGTCGCCGAAGCCTGGATGTGCTCCGGGCTTCGGTCCCCATCGCCACGAGGGATTGAGTCATGAAGACCAGCATTTCCCAAAGGATCGTACTTGTCGTCAGCCTGGCGCTCGTTCTGTATGCCCCCGCCTACGCAGCCTTCGGCGACAACACTGCCCCCGAGGCGCCCGCCCTGAGCGGCAACAGCGCTCCTGGCTCGGCACTGCCGCCCGGCACCTATCCCAGCAGCCCGTCCGGGGCTGACAGCAGTGGCAACAAGGACGCTGAAACGAAAGCACCTGCACCGTCTAAAACCGTGAAGAGCACGCGCCATAAAGGCACCTCGACCCAGCATCCCGGTACCAAGACCGGCAAAAAGGCCGTGCCAGAATCGGGCAGTTGACCGATTAGTTCTCGCTGGGGCCGCCGATAAAGTCCAGGCGCAGGTTCATCCACTGCCGAACGATTTCCCGGGCTGCTTGCCTGGCATCAGCAGCAGAGAAGCCGCGCTCGCGTTGCAGCCAGTCACTCGTCGCTTGCCGTGCGGGCTCAATGGCGGCCAGCGCTTGCTGGCGTTGCCTGGCAGGCCACTGTTTATCCGCGCCCCAGTTGCGCAGGGCTGATTCCGGGTCCTGGGACTGCGCTGCGGTGCCTGGCTGGAGAAACAGCCGAGGCGAAGCGGTGGCCTTGAGGGAAAGCGTGTTCCAGTCGGCGTAGCTGGCAAAGCGGATGGTGCCTTCGTTCTGCGATGCAGTGGACAAAGGCTCGGTAAACGAATCGTCCAGCCGCTTCCAGGCCGGCTGTGCAAACAGATCACCCTGAGGGGCACAAATCGGCGCAAAGCTGTCGCGGGTGGAGCCGTACAACGACCCGAACGACTCATACCCGACCTCACCCTGCCGGCTGAAAACGAAACAGTGCACATACGGGCGTTGGTCGGCGTACATCTCATACTGTTGGCGCTCGATCATCATGCGCAGCAAGGTCAACATCACCCGGTCACGGCTGACAGCAGGATCATTCTGCAGGTCCTGCCAGATCGACCAGGGAAAACTGTCTTCCTTGAGTGCTATGAGAACCTGCTTGCGATTCTCCTCGGCCTCATTCTCCGTAACGCCACTGTCAGGTTCAAAACGCTGCAGGTAGACAAGCCAGGCGGCGGCCAGATCGTTCATCGGGTAGCGCCGAAGCCCTTCAGCTGCCTGGGCCGGATGGTATGGAATACTGGCAATGATTGCGTCAAGGGCTGCGGTGTCTTTGTGGGTGATGGTTCCCACCTCGACCACTCTCTGGCTCAGTTGAGATTGCAGGCAGCCGGGCAATTGTTCGGGGGCACCGGCACACGCGTTGCGAGTCTGCAACCACGTGCGCTGGCCACGGCGCAATTCGTCGCGCTGGTCGGGTGCCAGTTTGGCCATTGCCTGGCTGTAGTAAACGCTCAGCGTAGTGTCGAGTTCGCTTAATTCAGGGCTGGCGCAAATGGCCTTTTCCACCGTGGTGGAGGCCTTTTTACAATCGAAGGACGCGCCACTGGCAGGCATCGCTGCGCCTATCAGCGCGCCAGCGAGCAACAACATTGGGTAGGCAGAATGAATACGGCGGGCCATGGCTTTCCTTGGGTGAGTTCCTTTCAAGGCGCTCATTGTGCCGACGCGATTGCCAATGTCCAGCCTGTCGGCACAGTACTACGAAGCACTGGCCATGGAGGGGCGATCACTTGCCAGTTCACGTTCAATCTGTTCGATGCTGGGCAGGCTGGTTTGCAGCTCTGCCGGCAGGGATTCCACCAGCTGATACTCGGCAACCCCAATAGGACGGGAGCTGTCACGCAGAGCGTATTCGGCCACTACTTCGTTCTTGCTCTTGCACAGCAGCAGGCCGATGGTGGGGCTGTCCTGCGGGTGCTTGAGCTGGGCGTCTACCGCAGCGAGGTAAAAGCCCAACTGCCCCAGATGGTCGGGTTTGAATTTACCGGCCTTGAGTTCGATCACCACGTAGCACCTCAGCTTGAGGTGATAAAACAGCAGGTCGACGAAAAACTCCTCGCCCCCTACGTCCAGCAATACTTGCCGTCCCACGAAGGCAAAACCGGCGCCCAGCTCCAGCAGAAAATCGGTGACATGTTTGACCAGGGCGTTTTCGATTTCACGCTCCTGCGCGTCAAGGGACAGGCCCATGAAGTCGAAACGGTAAGGATCTTTAAGCGATTCGCGAGCCAGGTCGGATTGCGCCTTGGGTAGAAGCCCCTCGAAGTTGCTGACCGCATTGCCGCTGCGCTCCAGCAGGCGACCCTCGATTTGCATCACCAGGACGTTGCGCGACCAGTTGTGCTCGATGGACTGGGCAATGTACCAGCGACGGGTTTCGCGCCCGGGCAGCCTGTCCAGCAACACCAGGTTATGGCCCCAGGGCAATTGTGCAGCAGCCTGTTGCACAAATTCGGAGTCCGGCCACGCCTCCGCAAATGCGCGCATGTACTTCAGGTTACGCGGCGAAAAACCCTTCATCTCCGGAAATGCTGAACGCAAATCCTGCGCCAGCCGCTCAATCACCTTGGTCCCCCAGCCCTGCCGCGCTTGCCGGGTCAGAATATCCTGGCCGATTTGCCAATACAGCAACACCAGCTCGCGGTTTACCGCCAGGGTGGCGCGTTGCTGGGCGCAGTGGATTCGACTCTTGAGATCGGACAGCCAGTCGCTGTATCCCTCGGGTGGTGTGTTCAGGCTATCGGGGGTCTCACTCATTCCTTTTCCCTCGTGGGTTGGGCAGGCGGCCGATAGTAGCGAGGGAAAAATGCGTGATGGGCCAGCAGAATGCTTTCGATACAAATCAACTGGAACCGTACCTTCAGGCGCATCAAGGGGTGCCTCAACATGCGTGCTGTGGTCAAATGAGCCGGTCACTTCCATGGTTATTCCCGATCTATGAACGCCACACCCACCGACGGCAGCCAGGCATCCACCGGGGACCGCATTCTGTTCCTGCTCAAGACCCGTGGCCCGCTGAAAACCACGGACCTGGCTGCACTGCTGGACATCACCTCCGAAGCCGCCCGCCAGCAAATCCAGAAGTTGCAGGTCGCGCAGTTGATCGTCGGCGTATCAGCCCCCATCTCGGGTGCCGGCCGGCCCTCGTTGAAGTGGACATTGACCGAAACCGCCCAAAGCAAATTCCCCGATTCCCACAGCGTACTGACGTTGCACCTGATCGAGTCCATTGAAGGAATTTTTGGCAGCGAAGGCGTGGAAAAAGTCATCGCCAGCATGGAAGCGACGGCCAGGCACGAATACACCCAGGCCTGCTCCGCCGCGTCGACCTTGCGGGAGAAAGTCGAGATCCTGGTACAGATTCGAGAACGCGCCGGGTACATGGCGCAGATGGAGCCGCTGGACGATGGCTGGCTGCTGGTGGAGAACCACTGCCCGATCTGCGTCGCCGCCCGTAAATGCCAGGGGTTCTGCCGCTCGGAACTGCAGATCTTCCAGGCAGCCCTGGGCGATGAGAATGTGGTGGAGCGGCGCGAGCATTTGATTTCCGGGGACCGGCGCTGCGCCTACAGCATCCAGCCCCGCCGCCTGTAAGAAAGAGGCTGCGATGGGCTGCGCAGCAACCGCAATTCCAGCGCCGCAGTGTCCCGGATACACCAACGGTTCAGGATTCACGAGCGCTGCGCAGTCCATCGCAGCCTAAGCCTCACGCCGTACTCAAGCCCATTGCAGGAAGGACAGATTCCGGTGTAGTGGCGCAATGCCCACCAATCATATAACCAAGAGAGATCTTGGATAATACGTTGAGCGCTTTGAATTACACAAGCCAATACTTTTTACGGTGCCGTAAACAGCCTAAACCCTGACCCCCAGCATGCCGCTGGTAATGATGATCGTGACTATGGCGCCCATGCCGATCACCAGCCAGGTCAACAGCGAACTGCGTGACTCGCTGACATTGTGATTACGCAATACACCTCGCAAACCACAACCCAGATGCCCAATCAGCAGGAACACCGCCAGCGAGTAATGCGGCAGCAGCCGAATGCTCCATGGATCCGCCAATAACCCTACGGGCTCGGCCACGGCCCAGGCGTAATCGGTGTCGGTGCCGAAGTAACGCGCCAGGGTAAACACCGAGTTGATATGGGACGCGATAAACAGCGAGAGATAGGTGCCGGAGGCGGTCTGTAACGCGTCCAGCAGGTCGGCACGCGTGACGGTCTTCGGGCGAATCAACACCAGCCCGCTGAGAATCTGAAAGAAAAACGTGACAATGATCACCGGCTCCAGCCAGCCATTGCGATACACCCGTCGCAGCACGTCCATCACCGACTTATGCACATCGGTACCCAGTACACCCAGGAGGTGGTTGAACAGGTGCGGCGCGAGAAACACCAACAGGATCGCCACCGAGGCGATGCCGTGGGCGACACGCAGCTTGATATAGGTCTTGTCCAAGGTCACCAGGCTGGTGCTCGGGCCCGTTGACGACACCATCGCAAAAAAGCCCGCCAGCGCCAGCCACAGCCAGCTCCATACCGCGATGTCGTGGCCCTCGATTTTCATCAGGTACAGCAAGACGCCCATAAGCGTGTACGCAGGAGGCGCAGCCACCGCCAGGCACGACAAGCGTCGCGCCAGGACCAGGCGTGCGCTCATGACCGGTTGAACACCGGTGACATACACACAGGCAAACGCCAACAGCGGCACCGCATAGGCACTCAGGATCAGCGCCAGGACGACCGGGGTGCCGGCGCCTGCCACATGCGCCTGGTTACTCCACGCCAGCGCCCACGGATAATACAGCGCCGCGGCGAACGGCAGCAGCCACAGCCATTCCAGCCAGGGTTTGATAGCTTTGCTTAACATATTGATTTCCCGGTGATAAATATCACCCGGATAGTGCCCAGCCATCGCCACCCGCGACAATTAGGCACCCAGGCAAAAGCCTTTTACCCAATGGTCATGCCTGGAAGGCTTGCACCATGTAGTCGACGAACAGCTTGACTCGCAGCGGTATCTTGTCGCGCTGCCGATAGCAGATGTAATGCCCCCTGCCCCGCGCCTGCGCCGCATAACCCGGCAGCAAAACGATCAAACGCTGTTGCGCGATCCAGTGCTGCGCCTGATAGCCGGCCAGCTGTGCCACACCACCGCCGGCTACGGCCGCGAGCGCCACTAGCTCCGGGTCATTGAACAACTGGCTGTAAGGCAACGGCAGCCGTATGAACTGCCCGTCGACTTCAAACTCCCACACATGCGGCTTGCCCGACTGTGCCAGGCGAAAGGCGATAGTCTTGTGCGCCGCAAGGTCTTCCAGGGTCTGCGGGTAGCCGGCTGAGTGCAGGTACTCAGGCGCGGCGCAGGTGACGAAACTCATCGGCGCCAGTTGCCTGGCGATCACATCGGCGTTCTCCAGCCGCCCGTTGCGAATCGCGACATCCACGCGACCTTCGGCGAAATCCACATGGCGATCATTCAGATCAAATTCGAGGGTGATGTCCGGGTGGGACTTACAGAACCCAGGCAACAGCGGCGCAATGCACTTGCGCCCAAAACCCACGGTAGAGCTTACGCGCACTACGCCGGACGGCGACTGGGTAGCGTGTTTCAGCGCTTCGGTCGTGCGCAACAGATGCTCGACACTGGGCAGGCACTCTTGAAAAAACCGGCGCCCTTCCTGCGTGACCGCTACGCTGTGGGTCGTGCGTTCCAGCAGCTTGATCGCCAGTTGGGTTTCCAGGCGCGTAATGCTGCGACTCACCGAAGGCACTGAAATGCCCAGGTCGCGTGCTGCCTCGCTGAAGCTTTCGCTGGCCGCGACTTTCATGAAGGCGATGACGCCGGCGAAGTTTTTTCCGATGGACATCGGTGAGGTTTCCTTGAAGGGCGCACGCCAAAAGCATCGACAGTACCCAACCGCAAACCCAAGCGCCCTAGCCAATCCGACGGTTTTTCGGTAGGCCAAACTGCGGCTTTACAGCCCTTTTGATCTGGCACAAAATCCCTCCTTATCTAGAAAATATCGGGATCGCGCCATGCTTGAACACCCATCGATTAAGTTTGGCGCGGCCCCCGTGCAAGGTTTGGTCCGGGAGTATTTGCCCGGCTTGCGTGAACCTCACGTTCACCCGGAACACGCGCAAATCATGTACGCCATCAAAGGTTCGATGACGGTACTGACGGCCGAAGGCATCTGGGTTCTGCCACCGCAGCGGGCGCTCTGGATTCCGCCAGGTGTCAGCCACACCTTCAAGCATTCGCGTCAGGTGTCGATGCGTACCGTATATGTGCGTCAGGGCGCGGCCAGCATTCCACCGTGGGCCCGCTGCGCAGTGTTAAATGTCGGGACGCTGGTGCGCGAGCTGATCCTGGCCTGCGCGCAACTGCCAGGCGAGTACCCCGAGCACAGCCGCGAAAGCCGCCTGGGCACCGTGCTGCTGGACCACCTGGCATTGCTTGAGCAAGACGCCTTTTACCTGCCTGAACCCTCGGATAAACGCGCGGTGCGCGCCGCCAACCTGATCAAGCAAAACCCCAACGACACTCGGCCGCTCAAGGAAATCGCCTTCGAGGTAGGCGCCAGTGCACGCACCCTGGAGCGGCTGTTTGCTGCCCAGACCCGCATGGGCTTCGGCGCCTGGCGCCAACGCTTGCGGATGATGGTGGCCCTGGAAAACCTCGCGGCGGGGGAAAGCGTCAGCAGCACCGCCGCCGCGATTGGCTACGAAAGCTCCAGCAGCTTTATCGCCGTGTTCCGCTCGGTGTTCGGTTGCAGCCCGGCCAGGTATTTCGCCCAGCGTTGAGCCGGCCTACAGCAAGGGAATGCTGTAGCTGACCATCAACCGGGCTTCGTCTTTGTCAGCGCTGTCATTACCCCGCAGCACCGCACCACGCCACATGAACCCAATCCCCTTGAAGGTGCCGGCAGGAATCACATAGTCAACCCGCACGTCCCGCTCCCACTCGGTATTGTCACGACCTGCCGTGCGGATGTGGCTGCCATGTATGTAGGTGACGCTGGTCTTCAGCCCCGCCACGCCCAGGTTCGCAAAATCATAGGCATAGCTGGCCACCGTGGCCTGTTCCCCGGCGTTGACGAACTTCAACGACTGGGAGTTGGTGATCAAATACACCGAGCGGCCCTGCCCCTGGTTGATATGGGGGAAGTCACTTTCGCCCGTGGTTTTCTGATACCCCAGGCTCACCGAATGGCCTTGCAGCGAATAAGTAAACAAGGCACTCCACAGGTTATTGTCGACCTTGCCATTGTTGACGCCCGGCCCGTAGTAACCCGAGCTGACGTAGCCCTCGGCACGCCCCGCCGCACTGGAGTTCTTACCGTCCGAGGTACTGTGGAAGTAGCGCAGGTCACTCTTGAACTGGCCCACCGGCAACTGCCAGTTGTGCACCAGGCCGAAGAAGTGTTGCTGGTAAAAGTTTTCAAGATTCGCGTAGTAATACTGCAACTGCATCTGCTTGCTTACGGCGTAATCCACACCACCGTAGTAAAACTGATTGCTGGACGTGCCCTTGACCGGATCGTTTGCGCCAGCGATGGACAAGCCCTGGCCGTTGCTGGAGTTACGGTCAAGCACCTGCTCGATTTTGCCGGCGACGAGGTTGAAGTCTTTCAGGTCCTTGGAGTCCACCTGGTAGCCACGAAAAGTCTGGGGCAACAACCGGCCGTCTTCATACATCAGTACCGGCACCCGGGGCATCAGCGTGCCCACTTTCAGTTGGGTCTGGGAGATGCGCACTTTGCCGGTGACCCCGGTCTTGCTGAAATCATTGGCAGCCTTGCCATCAGACAGCGGGAAGACGCTACCGGGTGTGTTGTCCTCCCCCACCTTGCCGGCACGCCCTGACGCATCCAGCCGTACGCCGTACAGCTCTTGCAGATCCAACCCCAGGCCCACCACCCCCTCGGTGAAACCGGACTGATAATTGAACATGAAGGCCTGGCCCCATTCCCGGTCCGAGGCCCCCTTGGCATTGCGCGTGTCCTGGTTGAGATAGAAGTTGCGCAGGTCCAGGGTCGCTTTACTGTCGTCGATAAAACCCGATGCAGCCGCCTGCTGTACAACGCCGAAAGAAACGGCCAGGGCCAGGTAAGTCTTGTGGTTCATGAAGGCTCCGAACAGTGAACACGACTGTCCCGTCGACCCAGTGATGGCAGCCGTTTTTTATTGTGTGTTGCAGTGTTTTCATTCGACGGGAGGCGCGCACGATATAGGCCTGGCGGTTGTGAAAACAGCCGCCAAAACGGGCATTCACTTTTCCAGTTTTTGTAACAATGAGGACGACGCGCAGGCGTCTGGAACGGGCTTTCCACGAAGGTCTTAAGTCAACTGCGAGTACAACGACTCACGCTGCAGTGCCGTCTCGCTCCGACAGCCAGCGGAGCTTTTCCAGCATGGGATCGAACATCGCGCGTACCGCCTCGACTGCCGCGTCTTCATCGCCAAAGATAATCGCCTGGACGACTTGCGCATGGGCTTCAAGCCCCGGCTCATACAACTCGTTGTCGGCAAAAATCGCCAGATACTGGCTGTGGAACGAAGAGCTGAATGCGCGGTACATCGACTGCAAGACCACGTTGTGGGAAGCCACGGCCACCGCACCGTGCAAGGCCTGGTCGCGGTCGACGAAATCGTCGAGTTGATCCCCGAGGTTATATTCGCCACGCCGCGCCAGGGCGTGCCACAACCGGCGGATATCCTCCAGGGTGCGACGGCGCGCAGCGAGTCGGGCGGTTTCGACTTCCAGCAGGTACTGGGCCTCCAGGTGGTCGCGGATCGCGCTACGTTGTTCACGAATGCCATCGATGATCGAGGCGACCCAGGCGTGATTGCAAAGACCGACGTACATGGGCCACTCCTGAAAGATCATGCCCCTCGAGTATGGAGATTGATGCTCACCCAGACTCCTTCCGGCCCGCCAACTAGTCGCTCGATTGCGCCACTTTTTCTCCCGGCTGGTTGTAGTGGACCAGCGGCGATTGCGGGTCGAGCAGCGAGGTGCGGATGAAGTGCAGGTAGCTTTCCACCCGTCTCAGGGCTGAAGTCTCAAAGTTCCCGGCGAATGGCTCATCGGTCTGTTGCACGCACTCAATGGCGTGCTCGACAGCCTCCAGCGCGCGCTGCAAATAACCGGGCCCAGGCTTGACGAACAACCGCACCAGTGCGCGACCCATTGCCCGGATGGCGAGGCGCCAGGGCATGCTCTCGGCGTAACAGGCCTGCGCCGGCAACCGGGCCTGCTCGCGGCGCAACTCGATGATCGCGTGCCCCACGTCCAGTACCACGAACGTCCAGCGCAGCAGGCGATGCTGCACCGATGCCCTGCCCGCCGCAAAGTTGTAGGCCTGGTTGAGCAGGTCGCGGGTGCCGCTTTCGAAACCGGAGCCCAGCGCCGGCAACGGCGCGCTGATGGCAACCACCACCTGGCGGCGCAGATCCTGTTCCAGCCGGCGCCACAGCCAAGGGCTGTTGGGTGGCAGGATAATCGCCCCCGCCGCGGCGCACACCAACATGCCAAACACCATGGCGAGATAGTCATTGATCAGCCCGTAGGGGTTGTACAGCGTCAGGTTGGCAGGCACTGAGCTGGTGCCGAAAAACACCAGCATGCCCAGGCCATAGCCGGCCAATTGCGGCCTCGCCAGCCAGAACGAACCCAGTACGATCACCGGCGCCATGACCACGCACAGCAACGGAAAACCGTCGATCATCGGGTACACGAAAAACACTTCGAAAATGCCAATCACCGCTGCCAGTAGCGTACCGCAGGCGATTTGAAACGACATGCGCCTGGGGTTGGCAGAGAACGCCGACAGGCCTACGGTCAGCGCCGACACCAGGGTCATGGCCGCGCCGCTGGGCCAACTGGTGGCAATCCACAACGTACTGAGCACCAGTAACACCACCGCGGCGCGCAACCCGGCCGCAAGGGTCGCCAGCCAGTTGGTCCGAGGTTGAAACGGTTCGTTCCATTGCTCTCGCACATGGTTGTGATCGGCGAGGGACGCATGCGTCTGGGCGTAGCTGTGCAGCTCGTCGACAAAGCGGTAGAGCAGTTCATACGCGGTGTGAAAGTCCAGCAGGTCATCGGCTACGGGAGCGGTATGTTGCAACGCCGCACGCAGGCGCCGGACCCGGTCTGGCAAGCCGGCTTTGTAGACTTTCAGTTCGGTGGACAGCACGGCCGCGTCACGGTCCGTCAATGGGTGCCCGGCGAAGGGTTTGAGCAGCTCGGCCAACGCGATCAACCCCGGATCGACGGCCTGGACCACCTCCACGCCACCGCGCAGGCGAACCCGTTCAAGCAGTTGATGCAGCGCGTTGAAACGCGTGGTGATCGCCATGAACTCGCTGTTGAGGCGGTTGATTCGCCCATTGCGCTGGCGCATGTAAGGGTCTTCGAACACGCTGACGCTGCGCATTACTTCCAGGCCAACGGCCTCGGCGATAAACCCCAGGTTGGCGCTCTCGAAGGCCGCCTGGTCACCGGTATCACGCAGGCGCTGCCGCACAAATCCGGCAAAGCGGCCAAAGCGTTGGTACAACGTGTTGCGCATCGCCACGCTGGAGGTTTTAGGCAATACGGTGGCGCTGATCAGCGTCGCGCAGACGATCCCCAAGGTGATCTCCAGCACTCGCCAGACGGCCGCCATGAATACCTGCTGCGGATGGCCCACCACGGGAAGCCCGACCATCACCGCCGTGTAGCCGGCGAGCACAAATCCATAGGCGCGGAAGTTGCGATTGCGCGCGGCACCACCGGAACACAACCCCACCCACAATGCCAGGCCCGCGAGAAACAGCTCGGTGCTCTGGGCAAACAGGGCCATCAACAGCACCATGAACGATGAGCCCACCAACGTGCCGATGAAGCGATAGATACTCTTGGCGAGGACGTGCCCGCTGTGGGGCTGCATCACGATAAACACAGTGGTGATCGCGGTGCTCGGTTGTGGCAGTTCCAGGCGCATCGCCAGCCACAGGGTCAGGTACGAGGCGATCAATACCTTGCCCAGGTAGATCCACATCACCCCATCGCTGCGGGCCCACTCCATGAAGCCCCGGCGCCAGGGCAGCGACACCAGCCAGCGGCCCGCTCTACCGGCGATATTGAAACGACGAACAGTGAGTCGAGGCACGCGACCTTCCGGCTGACGGGAAATGGGGCGGCGACTCTAGGGGCTTCCATGCGCCCCGGTAAGTCATCAGAAACGTGAATGACTGTTACGTAAAAATCCACAATAAATAGCGTTTACAGCCGTGGATGAGTTCATGCCACACTAAAAAACGTTCCACCTGGAGAGCATCGATGGACATCCTGCAGAACATGCGCATCTTCCGCTGCGTTGCCGAAGTCGGCAGTTTTACTGGCGCGGCAGTGCAGTTGAATAGCAACACCACCCATATTTCGCGCTCCATTTCCAACCTTGAAACCCACCTGCGAACCCGCCTGTTCAACCGCACCACACGCCGTACCGCACTGACCGAATCCGGCAAACGCTACCTGTTGCGTTGCGAGCAAATCCTGCGCTCCGTCGAGGAAGCGGAGCTGGAAGCCGGCGACGCCCACACACGCCCTACCGGCCAGTTGAAAGTGCACTCGATGACAGGCATCGGCCAGCACTACGTGGTGGACGCCATCGCACGCTACCGCAAGAACTACCCCGACGTGACGTTCAACCTGAGCATGAGCAACCGCACGCCGAACCTGGTCAACGAAGGGTTCGACGTGTCGATTGTGTTGGCCATTGACCTGCCCGATTCTAGCCACGTTTCACAGAAACTGGGCACGACCTACAGCATCGTCTGCGCCTCACCGTCCTACATAAAAAACCATGGTGCCGCGCAAACGCCGCAAGACCTGCTCAGCCACGCCTGCCTGCGGCTGGTCAGCCCGGTGATCCCGCTGGAAGACTGGACGTTCGACGGCCCCCGTGGCCAGGAGAGCGTCACCATCAGCAGCTCGCCGTTCCTGGTGGACTCGGTCGACGCCATGAAGACCGCCATCAGCAACGACATGGGCGTGGGCATCCTGCCGGTGCATGCGGCAATCAAGGGGCTGCGCAGCGGCACTCTGGTGCGAGTCCTGCCCGAGTACCGCCTGGAAGAACTGAGCCTGTACGCCATCTACCCTTCCCGGCACTACCTGGATGCAAAAATCAAAACCTGGGTGGAGTACCTGCGCAGTTCACTCCCGGAAGTGCTGGCCGACCATAAGGCTGTGCTGAAGATTCGCGACCGGGTCAGCTACGGCTGATCATCGCTGATAGTGCTGATTCAGCCATCCGAGTGCCCACCGGCGGGCACTGGCGTCGGCCTCCATGACGCCATACAGGTCCGTCACCGCCACCACAGGCTCCTTGTCCAGCACATGCCGGATGCACTCGGCGATCTGCATGAAGCCGATGCGTCCGTCCAGAAAGGCCTGCACCGCGACTTCATTGGCCGCATTGAGCGACGCCGGTGCCGTGCCGCCCACATCCGCCACCTCGCGCGCCAGGGCCAGGCAAGGAAAGCGCTTCTCGTCCGGTACTTCGAAATCCAGCCGGGCCACCTTGAACAAATCCAGTGGTTCAACCCCTGAATCGATCCGTTGCGGCCAGGCCAGGGCATGACTGATGGGCGTGCGCATGTCCGGGTTCCCCAACTGCGCGAGCATTGAGCCGTCGACGTAATCCACCAGCGAATGGACGACGCTTTGCGGATGGATCACTACCTCGACCTGGGACGGCCTGGCGCCGAATAACCAACAGGCCTCGATCAGTTCGAGTCCCTTGTTCATCAGGGTTGCCGAGTCCACCGAAATCTTGCGGCCCATGGACCATTTCGGGTGAGCGCAGGCTTGGTCCGGCGTTACGTTGTGCAGTTGCGCCATCGGCGTTTGGCGAAACGGCCCGCCGGAGCCAGTCAACAGAATGCGCCGCACGCCCGCGTGGGCCAGGCCGTGTTGAGCATGGGACGGCAGGCACTGAAAGATTGCGTTGTGCTCGCTGTCCAGCGGTAACAGCACCGCCCCACTGCTGCGCACCGCCTGCATGAACAACGCACCGGACATCACCAGTGCCTCTTTGTTGGCCAGGAGGATTTTCTTGCCGGCCTCGACGGCGGCCATCGTTGCATTCAAGCCCGCCGCACCGACGATAGCGGCCACCACCGTGTCCACATCCCGGTGACCGGCGACGAATTTCAGACCGCTTTCGCCGCCCACTACCTGAGTCTGAGAGCCCTCCTCCAACAGTTGCTTCTGCAGCGTCGCCACGGCTTGC
The DNA here is from genome assembly GCF_013386245.1 of Pseudomonas sp. 21615526. NCBI lineage: Bacteria > Pseudomonadati > Pseudomonadota > Gammaproteobacteria > Pseudomonadales > Pseudomonadaceae > Pseudomonas > Pseudomonas sp. 21615526. Next base: position 24,623 of record NZ_JACAOM010000082.1, read on the forward strand.
GGCGTGGGCACCACGGCGTAGTCCGGACGGTGCAACAAGCATTGTTTTTTCAACAGCTCCAGTTGGGTGAACCCGCTGAGGGCGAAGACTTTATAGCGCTCGGGGTGACGCGCGATAACGTCCAATACGTTGACGCCCACCGAACCGGTAGCGCCCAGCACGCTGATGGCTTGCAAGCGTTGACGGGTGGCGATCACCTGGCGAATGACTTTTTTGCGCGGAATAAGCGACATGACGTAATGAGCCTGACGTAGAGAAAACAGCCGCCATTAACCAAGGAAAGTGCCAGCGCCGTCATCGCGATAACGCCAACAACTATCGCAAAAAAGCCAAGCCTTCGATCAGCTCGAAAACGGGCCTTGGTCATAACGACTACAGCACGTCATAAGGACTACATAACACTCGTGTCATATCGACTACAAAAAATATATCCAACTGATTTATAGGAACTTTTCATATGGCATGAATCCTGATCAGTGCTGCGCGCCCCTTTGGCAATCTATAAAGAGAACCCCATGAACAATGACTTCAACCACCGCCTTGCCGTAGTGACCGGTGCCAGTTCAGGTATCGGCCTGGCTGTCACCTGCAAGCTGCTTGAACAAGGTGCGCAAGTGGTCGCCATGTCGCGACAGATTGGCGAATTGGGCGCATTGGCGGAGCGTTTTGGCGAGCAGCTCTACTGGCTGGCGGGGGATGTCACCCAGGCTGCCGACCAGGCACGCCTGGCGCAGTTGACGGCGTCCATCGGACCGGTGGATTACCTCGTGCCCAATGCCGGGATCGCACAACTGGCCGATGGCCTGGACCTGGCCGCCTTTGACCGGCAATGGGCCGTCAATGGAGCCGCGGCTCTCAACACCCTCGGCAGCCTACGCGAGCAAATGGCCGCCCAGGCGTCGGTGGTATTTATCGGTACATTCCTGGAGCTGGCGACCTTCCCTGGGCTCGCCGCGTATATTGCTTCGAAGGCCGCCTTGCGGGCGCAAATGCGCACCCTGGCGGTGGAGCTGGCGCCCCATGGCATTCGTCTGAACATGGTATCGCCCGGCCCCACCGCCACGCCGATCTGGAGCACCTTGGGGCTCAGTGACGAAGCGTTGGGCGGCGTTGCCACCACAGTCAATCAGCGCCTGCTCAATGGGCAATTCCTGGAGCCGGGCGCTATTGCCGATGTGATCCTGTTCCAGTTGAGCCAGGGCGCACGCAGTGTGTTTGGCCAGGACTGGGTGGTCGACGGCGGCTACACCCTGCGTTGACCATGGCCCCGCAGGCCTAATGCGCAGCGCACGGGTCTGCGGGCAATGCCTTGGCGCCTCCGAACGCCAAGGCCTTCCACCCAATCACAAGCAATGACAGTGCGGCAAATATCAAGCCGCAGCCGATCACTCCGGTGGTGCCGAATGCATTGATAAACAGCCCGCCCACGGACGCCCCGATCACCACGCCGGCATTCGCCGAGGACACATACAGGCTGGTTGCGAACTCATGCGCCTCGGGCGCCGACGAGGTCAGCCAGACTTGCGTGACCACCAGCCCGCAGGTATGCGCAGCGCCCCACAGCAGCACAATCAAGCTCATCGACCACCACGACGGGCTGCCGAACGCGTACAAGACCACGTACGCCGCCGCCAGCACAATGGGGTACAGCACCACCGTCGCCACCATGCTTTTGCCCAATAACCGGCCCACCAACAGATTGCCCGTGACACCGCCCACGCCGAAGATCACCAGCATGATGCTGATGGCCTGGCCATCCATGCCGGTCTGGGTCCTGAGGTACTCGGCGGCATAGCTGTAGACCGAAAACATCGTGGTGAACACCAGCACCGTCGCGATGATCGCCAGCCACACCGACAGGCTGCGCAGCACCGCCAGTTGCTTGCCGAAACTCAGCGGCATCGGGCGTTCATGATGGGGCAGTTTCAACAGCAGTCCGACACCTGCCAACCCCGTTGCCAAAGCGCAGAAGAAGAACGATGCCTCATAGGAAATACTCGCGCCCACCCATGTGGTCAGCGGCACCCCAAGCACCAGGCCCAAGGTGGTGCCCACCACGGCCAGGGCCGTGGCATGCGCCGCGCGGTCCTTGGGGTACAAGGACACCGCGGTGGAAAACGCAGCGGCAAAAAACACCGGGTGCAGCATCGCCGGAATTACCCGCAACGCCATCAAGGTTTCGAAGTTCGGCGCAAACGCCGACAGCACGCTGCACACGGAAAAACCAAAGAGCGCGCCCACCAGGATTTTCTTGCGCGCCAGGCGCGACGCCATCAGCACCAGGAAAGGCCCCAGCACCGCCACGATCAGCGCAAACAAGCCCATCAGTAACCCGGCCTGAGACACGCTGATGCCGAAACGTTCGACGATCATCGGTAAAATGCCGACCACACCAAACTCCAGGGTGTACAGGCCGAAAAGACCCAGAATGATGTAGATCACCGGCCGACCTCGATCACGATCTTGCCAAAGGCACCGCGCCCGAGATGAGCGAAGGCTTCGGGCACTTGCTCGAAGCCGTAGGTGTGATCGATTACCGGCTCGATGCCGTGGCGGTCGATCATGGCAATCAGATCTTCCAATGCGCGGCGCGGCCCCACGGAGATGCCGATGATGGAGGCCCGCTTGCCCAGCAAGGCCATGACCGGAGCATTCAATTGGTCACTCTCCAGCAGGCCGATCACCGAGATGCGCCCACCGTTGGCTACCGCGTGCAGGGAACGCGTGAGGTTGTCACCGCCGGCCATTTCCAGGATATGTTCGGCGCCACGCCCATCGGTCAGCGCTTGCACCGCCGTGTGCCATTCCGGTACCCGGCTGCGGTTGATGCCATGGGTGGCACCCAGCTCTATGGCACGCGCGATCTTTTCATCGCTGCTACTGGTGATGATAACGCGGGCACCATTGGCCGCAGCCAGTTGCACCGCAAACAGCGAGACGCCACCGGTGCCCTGCACCACCACGGTATGGCCGGCGTGCAGGTGGCCCAGTTCGAACAGCGCCATCCACGCCGTCAAGGCGGCCACTGGCAAGGTGCTGGCCTGCCCTGCGGTGAGGCTGAGGGGCGCATGCACGCACCATTCGGCAGGTGTTGCCACGTACTCGGCGAGCATGCCGGGGAGCGGGCCACCCTGAGGCGGCGCTTCACTCCAGGACAGCGGAGCGCCATCGACCCATCCGGCAAAAAACGTCGACAGCAGCTTGTCGCCCACCTTGAAACGCGTAACGCCCTCGCCCACGGCGACCACCGTGCCCGCCATGTCGGAGGCCGGCGTGAATGGGAATGTGAGGTCGGCACCCATGCTGTTTTCGACCACTTCACCGTCGCGGTAATTGAGCGAGACGGCCTCGACGCGCACCAATACCTCCCCGGCCTTCGCGATGGGGCGTGGCACGTCGGCAAGGCGCAGTGTGTGCAGTCCCAATGCAGGTGTTTCCCAGCGTTTCATGGTGTCGGTCATCTTGGTATTCCTCGTGAATGGGCAATGCCACAAGGATATGGGCCTGTCCTCACGGGATTAAGGGGGCGCCGGCTCCACTGTCTACGGAGCTTTTGTTCCGCAATCGGGATAAGGTAGCCAGGCCTCGCCTCAGCCAAACCGGAGCCTCGATGGACAGCCTCAACACCCTGAATGTTTTTGTGCAGGTCGCCGAAACCCGCAGCTTTGTCGCCGCCGGGCGCGTGCTGGGCGTAACGGCCTCGGCAGTCGGCAAGAGCGTGGTACGCCTGGAGGAACGCCTGGGTGTGCGCCTGTTCAACCGCAGCACCCGCAGCGTCACGCTGACTGCCGAGGGCGAGCTGTTTCTGGAGCGCAGCCGGCGCATCCTGATGGAGATCGACGAAGCCGAAGCCGAGCTTTCGCAAACCGTGTCGGCGCCTCGTGGCCGGCTCAAGGTCAGCCTGCCGCTGGTGGGCCATCCGTTCTTGCAGGTGCTCGCGCAATTCAAGAAAGCCTACCCCGAGGTGCAGCTGGACCTGAGCTTTACCGACCGCCGCGTGGACGTGGTGGAAGAAGGTTACGACGCCGTGCTGCGCAGCGGTGAAGCGCCCGACTCGCGCCTCACATCGCGCCTGATCGGCGGCTACCGGATGCTGCTGGTAGCATCACCGGCTTACCTCGCCGAGCGCGGCACGCCGCAACGGCCGGAAGACCTGGCTCAGCATGCATGCATCAAGTTCCGCTACCCCAACACCGGCAAAATGCAGCGCTGGCCCCTGCGCCAGGACGGGGTGGAAGCTGATTTCCCACTGCCCGCCGCGATGGTCTGCAACAACCTGGAAGCGCGCATCTGCTTTGCCGTGCAAGGTATCGGCATCGCCTACCTAGCGGATTTCGCCATTCGTGAATGGCTCGACAGCGGACAATTGGTGCCGGTGCTGGAGGCGTGTTCGGAAGCAGAGAACTTCCGGATCATGTGGCCTTCGGGCCGCCATCCAACGCCCAAGCTGCGGGTGTTTATCGACTACCTGCATGCGCACCTGTTTCCCGAGGATGGGCCTGCGAGCAAACGTGCAGACTGCCGGCCCACGTCTTGATCACAGCGCCTGATCAGCGTCGAACTGCTCCCGGGATCGCCTGAATCCGTCGGCATTTTCCACCACCCACGTCCACAACGGAATCATGTGCACCAGCAGCTGTTTGCCCAACTCCGATAGCTGGTATTCGACCTTGGGCGGCACCTCCTGGAAGTCATGGCGCAGCACCAGGCCATCGCGCTCCAGCTGGCGCAAGGTCCGCGTGAGCATGCGCTGGGTGACGCCCTCCATGCGTCGGCCGATCTCGGCGTGGCGCAGCCGGCCGTTCACGCCCAACAGGTGCACGATGCCCAACGACCAGCGGTTTCCCGCATGGGTCAGCACCTGCCGTTTGAGCCCGTCTTCATCGGCGCTAAGGGCTTCACAGGCGGCTTGTGAGCGCCTGATGATCTCGTCGTTATCCACCTTCTACTCCCGGTATCACTGGTGTGCCTTCTTATGCGCGGTCGGCAATTCTGCAAGCATGGCATGACTTTCACCTGAACCGAGACCCCTATGACTGCTTCGATCCTTGTACTGGGCGCCGGCGAACTGGGCCTGGCGGTACTGCGCCAACTGTCCCGCCTGGCTGCACCGCAAAATGTGTCTGTGACGGTGTTGCTGCGCCCCGCCACACTGAACTCCCCCGACCCGGCCAAACAGCAGGAAATCATCGAACTGCGCGCCTTGGGCATTGAGCTGCTGGCGGGTGACCTGGCCAATGGCTCCGAGGCCGAGCTGGCAACGGTGTTCGCCGACTATCACACCGTGATCAGTTGCATCGGCTTTGCCGCAGGCCCCGGCACTCAGCGCAAGCTGACCCGCGCGGTCATCGCAGGCGGCGTGAAACGTTATGTACCGTGGCAGTTCGGTGTGGACTACGACGTGATCGGCCGCGGTTCGGCCCAGGACCTCTGGGATGAACAGCTTGACGTGCGCGACTTGCTGCGCTCCCAGCAAGGCACGCAATGGGTGATTGTCTCCACCGGGATGTTCACCAGCTTCCTGTTTGAACCGTCCTTCGGCGTCGTCGACCTGGCGCAGAATACCGTGCATGCATTGGGAGATTGGGACACCGCTGTCACCGTCACCACGCCTGAGGACATCGGCCTGCTGACGGCACGCATCCTGTTCAGCACGCCGCCGATCACCAATCAGGTGGTGTACACCGCCGGCGACACCCTGACCTACGGCGAGCTGGCCGATACCGTGGATGCGCAACTGGGGCTCACCCTCAAACGCGAACGCTGGTCGGTGCGCTACCTGGAAGCGGAACTGGCCGCTGCACCCGAGGACAACCTGATGAAATACCGGGTGGCCTTCGCCCAAGGCAACGGCGTGGCCTGGGACCCTGCCATTACCTTCAATGGGCAACAACAGATCGCCGTGACCAGCGTTGCCCAATGGATTGAGCAGAACCTCAAGGCACCGGCAACCACCCGCTGAACTGCCCCTGGCTGTCCAACGTGCACCAGGCGAAATCCCAGGGCAGCGGCGGCAGCCTTTGCAGCGCCACGCCACTGCCCGGCTTCCAGTCCACCACCTGAAGCGGCGCGCCTTGCCAGGCCACAACCACGCCCCGGGCCTGGCTGGTGTCATCGCTGACCCAACGGGCTGCCGCCGCCGTCATGAACGCTTCGATGGGCTCTTCATCGATCTGCGTGCGATACACCGAACCGAGCAGCCAACGGCACACGTTTACATGGTAGGTCCAGTCCAGGGAGGGACGGTTGCGGTAAGCCCAGGTCATGAAGCTGCGAAACAGGTTCAAGCCCTCCGGCGGGTCGAGCTTGAGCAAACCGGGGCAGATGTCGAACAAGGTGTGCCAATACGGCAGCAAGCGTGCATCCAGGTGGACGAAACAGCGGGCGTTACTCGGGTATTCGACAGACGGCAACAACACATCGCCGCGCGAAGGACGGCGCGACGCCTTGCTGACCAGACGGGCAGCGCCGGAAGGCAGGATAGAGCTCATGGAACGCACTCACACTCGTGACGATAGAACGCCTCCTGGTATCAGGAAGCCCGGGGCACACGTCAGAATGCAGGGGAAGCGCGAGGGTTGGCCGAAGGCCAGGAATACCGCGGAGGGGCCTTGTTGCGCCGCTCATGGGCCGGGCGCGGCTTTTGCCCCAGGCCCAACAGCCAGGCCAGGCAAAACAGGAAGACGATGCCCAGGGTCACGGCGGAGCACACCGGGCAGGCGAAGAAGTTCGACCAGCTGCTGGCCGTCGGATTGCCCAGGCCGGCATCCGAGGCCGGCGCCTTGGTACCCAGGCTTGAGCAGAACTGACCGCCCAGGCCATTGAGCTCAAGCCCCATCATCTGCCCATGGCCCAAACCGCAGACGAACACATTGAACAGGACGCAAAAATACAGGGTCCAGGCAATGAGTGAACGGTCCGGGCGGGAGAGTTTCATGGCGGCGACTTTACCATTCCCCCTGTAGGAGCTGTCGAGCTTTAGCGAGGCTGCGATGCAGGCGCCACGGTCTTGCAGGAATACCGAGCCGATCCCTTCGCAGCCTCGCTCAAGCTCGACAGCGCCCACATTTGGTCTTGCTCGGCAGGGCCTGTGACAGAACGTCGCAGATTACGCCCAGAGGCCCAGGTTGTTAGAATGCCACGCTCTCCTCGCCTGATTTAACGCTTCGTGGTACCCAGGCGCTTCACAGGATGCACAGTTGATGAGTACGTTATTCACCCGCCGCAAAGTCCTCTCCGGCATGGGATTGCTGGGCCTGGGCCTGCTGGCCGGCTGTGACAACAGCCCGAAACTGAACTTCAAGTACGGCAAGGATCTGAGCGACAAGATCATGGGCCGTACCTTCAAGCTCAAGAACACTGACGGCGAGACCGTCACCTTGAGTTCCTTCCGCGGCTTGATGCCAGTGGTGTTCTTCGGCTTCACCCAGTGCCCGGCCGTGTGCCCGACCACCCTGGCGCGCATGGCCCAGGCGAAAAAACTGATGGGCCGCGACGGCAAGATCATGCAGGTGGTGTTTATCACCCTGGATCCGGAACGCGACACGCCCAAGATACTCGACGCCTACGTCAAGGCCTTCGACCCCAGCTTCCAGGCGCTGTACGGCACCCCGGAAGAAATCGCCGTGGCCGCCAAGGAATTCGGGATCTTTTATGAAAAGATCCCCGCCGGCGACAGCTACACCCTCTCCCACACCGCCACCAGCTTTGTGTTCGACACCCGGGGCACCCTGCGCCTGGGCTTGTCTGCCTCGCTTAACGCCAAAGAGTGCGCAGAAGACCTGCTCACCGTCATGGAGGTCTGCTAATGACTGCCGTTCAACACCTCAAGCGCTTCGCCCTCGGTCTCTCCCTGCTGGGCCTCGCCGCCCACGCCAGTGCACAGGCAGTGGTCACCGACGCCTGGGTACGCGCCTCGGTACCGGGCCAACCGTCCAGCGGTGCGTTCATGACCGTCACCGCCGACAGCGACAGCAAACTGCTCAGCGTGGCTTCGCCGGTCGCCAAGACCGTGCAGATCCATGAGATGACCATGAAGGACGACGTGATGCGCATGGGCCCGGTGGACTCGGTGCCATTGCCCGCCGGCAAGGCCGTCAAGCTCGACCCGGATGGCTATCACGTGATGCTGATCGACCTCACCGCCCAGATCAAGGAAGGCGACCAGGTGCCGCTGACCGTCACCGTGGAAAATGCCAAGGGTGAAAAGCAGTCGATCGAAGTGAAGGCCCAAGCCCGTGCGTTGAATGCAACGGAAACCATGGATCACAGCAAGATGCACTAAAGCGCAGATCAAAATGTGGGAGCGGGCTTGTGTGGGAGCGGGCTTGCTCGCGAATGCGGTGTGACAGTCACCGGATGTATTGACTGATCCACNNCCCACATTCGCCCTTCAGTGCCTGAAAAATCGGGCGTCGGCTTCATACTTTTTTCGTCTCGCCTCAACACTTTCTATATATTTTCAATCTGCAATACAACTCGTTAGCCTGCGCAAGCCGGACGCGTCTCCCTGTCGCCGTCCGGCCAGATAATTCTAAAAATAAGCAGCAGACAACGGGAATAACAATGAACAAATCCCCCATTACCCTGGGCTTGACTTCGGCCACCCTCGGTTTGACCCTCGCCTTCCCAACCTTTGCCGAAGCTGACTTTTTCAAAGACAGCAAGGCCGACCTCGAATTTCGCAACTTCTACTTCAACAGCGATTACCGCCAGCCCAACGCGAGCCAGTCCAAACGCGATGAGTGGGCCCAAGGGCTGATCCTCAATTACCAGTCGGGTTACACCGAAGGCCTGGTGGGCTTTGGCCTCGATGCCATCGGCCTGCAGGGTTTGAAACTGGACTCAAGCCCCGACCGCCAAAACACCGGCCTGCTTCCCGTGGGCGAGGATGGCGCACCGGACAGCTACAGTCGAATGGGCGCCACCGCCAAGGCGCGGATCTCCAAAAGCGTGCTCAAATTCGGCACGCTGATCCCCAAGCTGCCGACCGTACTGCCCAACGATGGCCGGCTGCTGCCCCAGACCTTTCGCGGCACTCAATTGACCAGCCAGGACATCGCCGGCCTGACCTTCGATGCCGGGCGCCTGACCAGCAACACCCTGCGTAACGACAGCGGCCATGCAGACATCGAAGTCGACGGCAAAGGCATCAAGGGCGCCGTGCCCAGCGATAAATTCGACTTCGCCAGTGCCAGCTACAGCTGGACCAAAACCCTGGTCACCGGCTACCACTACGCCAACCTCGAGAACAACTACAAGCAACACATCTTCAACCTGGTCCATACCCTGCCACTGGGTGACGCGCAGTCGTTCAAGACCGACCTGCGTTACGCCGACTCCAGCAAGGAAGGCAACAGCAACATCGACAACCAGGCCTTCGGTGCCAAGTTCACCTACAGCCTCCACGGCCACTCGTTCGGCGCCGCCTACCAGCGCATGAAAGGCACCACCGGCTTCCCCCACCTGGACGGTACCGACTCCTACCTCGTCAACTACGTGATGATCTCGCCGGACTTCGCCAACCCCGAGGAAAAGTCCTGGCAGGCCCGCTACGACTATGACTTCGCCGCCCTCGGCATCCCCGGCCTGACCTTCATGACCCGCTACCTCAAGGGTGACAACTTCGTGCGTACCCGAACCCTGGAAGGCACCGAGTGGGAGCGCAACACCGATATCGGCTACGTGTTCCAGAGCGGTGCCCTGAAGAACCTTGAAGTGAAATGGCGCAATGGCACGTATCGCAGCAATGGTAGCGGCAGCGATATCGACCAGAACCGCTTTATCGTCAGCTACACCCTGCCCTTGCTGTGATTTTTCCCGGAGCGTTGCACATGAATAGCAGAAAAAGCCTGATCCACCTGGCCGTCGCCTTTGCCCTGTTCAGCAGTTACGGCGCCTACGCCGCCGACACCGGCGCGTTGCCCTGCAAAACCACCGAAGAATGCGCCGCCCAGGCGGCCAAAGTCGGCGCCACGCCGGGCTCCTCGCAAAGCGCCCACAAGGCCAAGGGCGACCCGACCCAAACCCAGTTCGCCTGGTTGAACCGCATCAACAAAGCCTCGATCGTGATGCTCACCGAAGAAGGCATCGTCAAGCCGGACATGGGCCACAAGATCGCCGGCGGCGTGCGCTTTGCCATCGACCAGGCCGACCAGCCCGATGGCAAGCGCCCGGAAGACGTGCTGCAACTGGAAAAAATCATGACCGACAAGATCGGTCCGGAAGCGTCGCTGATCCACTCCGGCCGCAGCCGCCAGGACATGCTCGCCACCTACCGCCTGGCCAAACTGCGCTCCCAGGTGCTGGCCTACAGCGAGGCACTGAACGCCACCCGCCAACGTATCCTGAACATCGCCGACAAGAACGTCGACACCCTGGTGCCCGCCTACACCAACGGCGTGCAGGCCATGCCCATCAGCTATGCGCACTACCTGCTGGCGTTCGAAGCCGCATTTGATCGCGACGGCCAACGCATCCGTGAACTCTACACCCGCCTCAACCTGAGCCCGATGGGCACCGCGGTACTGGCGAACTCCGCTTACCCGCTGAACCGCGAACGCCTGGCCGAGTTGCTGGGGTTCGACGGCGTGCGGGAAAACTCCCTGGATTCAAGCCAGGTGTCGACCTACGACATCCCGATCGAGGCGGCCAACCTCGCGGCGTCTTCGGCGATCCGCATCGGCGCGATGATTGGCGATATCCATACCCAGTACCATCAGATCCGCCCCTGGTTGCTGCTGGACGAAGAGTCCACCTACACCAGCAGTGCGATGCCGCAAAAACGCAACCCGGGGTTGTTGATGCGCACTCGGGAATCGGCCTCCGACGTGGTGGGCCTGGCGCAAACCGTGACCTTGCGCGCGCATAACGTCACCACCGGCATGACCGACTACAAGTTTGCGTTCGATTCATTGGGACTGTTCCAGTCCACCGATGACATGTTCAAAAGCATGGATGCCGTGCTGGATGCGCTGCAGATCAACCCGCAGCGAGCGCTGGATGAGCTGGAGTCGGAATGGACCACGTCCATGGAGTTGGCCGACACCCTGGAGCGTCAGTTCAAGGTGCCGTTCCGCATTGGCCACAGCTTCGCCTCGTTGATCGTCACCGAGGCGCGCAGCAATGGCACCACGCCGAAGACCTTCGCGTATGCGGACGCGCAGAAGCTGTACACCCAGGCCGCGGACAAATACAAATGGACGCCGAATACGTTGCCGCTGGATGAGGCCGGTTTCCGTGCTGCGCTGTCGCCGACCACGATGGTCAAGACTCGCAAGGGTACGGGTGGGCCGCAGCCGGAAGAGGTCAAGCGGATGCTGGTGGAGGCGCGCAAGAATCTCGACGCGGACCAGAGTTGGTTGAAGGAGCGTCGTGAGAAGCTGAAAGGTGCTGAAGGCAACCTGGACAAGGCCTTCGACAAGTTGCTCAACGCCAAGGGCTGAAATGCGATCTGAATGTGGGAGCGGGCTTGCTCGCGAAGGCGGTGTATCAGTTAGCAGATTTATTGGCTGACCCACCGCATTCGCGAGCAAGCCCGCTCCCACATTTGACCGCGTTTGGGTCTGGAAAGCATGTTCGGCTCAGTGACTCAGTTCCCGCTTCAACACCTCATGGTCAATCGACTTCTGCCACCCGCATATCGCCAGGCACGCCACGCAATTGCCCAGCACATTGGTCAACGACCGACACTTCATCAGCCGCTCCACTCCCAACAACAAACCCACCCCTTCCAGTGGCACCAGTTGCAGGATGTTCAAGGTAGCAATCAGGGTAAACAGCGCCGAGCCCGCCACACTGGTAGACCCCAGCGAGGTAAACAGGCAGATCACCAGCACCGCCAGCAACTCGGGTACGGCAATCTCCACTCCGGCGAGGTGCGCCAGGAACATAATGGCAGTAGTCAGGTAAAGATTGGTACCGGCCAAGTTGAACGTATACCCGGTGGTCAACACCAGGCGCACTAATTGGCGATCACAGCCCAGCGCCTCAAGTTTGCTGACGCAACCTGGAAGTGCGGCCACTGAAGAGCCGGTGAACGTCACCAACAACAACTCTTCTTTCAAGTAAGCAATTAGCCGGCTCAATTTAACGCCGAGCAGGCGGGTAATCGTGGCGAACACTAGAATGACGAACACCGCGCAAACCAGGTAAATAACAACAATGAACTTCAAGAGCGGCAGCACCGAACTTAAACCGTACTTTCCCACCACAAATGCCATCGCCCCAAACGCCGCCAGCGGTGCGAACTTCAGGATAAACCGCAGCAACCAGAACAACCCGGCGACCGCCGCTTCCAGCCAACCGAGGCAGCGGTTTGCGACCTGGCCGCCACGCCCCAGCAGCAGGCCGCACAGCACCGCCACCAGCATCACCTGGAGCACCAGGCTTTGGGTGAAAACCTTGTAAAGACTGGACGAAATCGAGGTCATCGACAGCTCGTGCAGCAGCGTTTCGGGCGCGGCAGGCGGTGTCAGATGATCAAAATCCAGGTTGGCCACTGCCGTATGATCCAGGCTGAACAACCACCCCGTCGACATTCCCAACACCAATGCAGCAAGGGACATCAGCTGGAAATACACCACGATCCGCCCCACTACATGCCGATGGTGGGGCTCGCGCTTGATACCTGCGACACCGGTCGACACCAGCACAAACAACAGAAATGGCATCAGTAACCCGACCACTTTTATAAAGGCGTCACTGAGCAGCTTCATCTCGATTGCCACGCCCGGATAAAACAGCCCTACAACCATGCCAAGAGCAATGGCAATCAAAATAGGCAAGGTGGCGTTATTCGAAAATCGGGTCGACATCAATGCTCCATGGTCTTTTTATTTATTGTTATTGTCGGATCAGGCCACTTTCGGCATATTGGTCGCCAAGGCGCATTCAGGCCACAAATAATAAAGTCTTGTCACGGGATATACCACCATGGAACTTCGCCATTTACGTTATTTCATCATGGTGGCCGAAGAGCGACATTTCACCCGCGCTGCCGCTCGCCTGAACATGCAGCAGCCGCCCCTCAGCCAACAGATACGTGCCCTCGAACAAGAGCTGGGATTCGACCTGTTCAAGCGCCACCCCAAGGGCGTCGACCTGACTGCCGGCGGGCTGGTGTTTCTCGATGAAGCGCGAGTGATCCTCGCCCGCGTCGAGCAAGGTTCACTCAAGGCGGCTCGCGCTGCCCAGGGTATCGAAGGCACGTTGGTCATTGCCTTCACCAGTTCCGCCGCCGCCCACCCGCTGATCCCGCGAATCATCCGCGCCTACCGCGAGCAATACCCGGGCGTGGAGCTCTCGATCAACGAAGGCAGCGCCCGGGAAGTCACCGAAGACACCATCGAAAAACGCATCGACATCGGCATCCTCCGCGCACCGGTGGGCGACCACCAAAGCCTCACGTTCCACCGATTGCTCAACGAAGAAATGCTGCTGACCCTGCCCGTCGGGCATGCGCTGCTCAAGGGCGCCGAGCCAAAAATCACCATGGCCGACCTCAAGGACGAACGCTTCATCCTGGTCCGCCGCCCCGGCGCGCCGGGGATGTACGCCAACCTGATCAAGGCCTGCCAGAACGCCGGCTTCGAGCCGAAGATTGCCTTTGAAGTCGAGCGCATGCTGACCAACGTCAGCCTGGTGGCCGCCGGCGAAGGCATCTCGGTGGTGCCGGCGTCGATGCGCGACGTGCATCGCGAAAGCGTGGTGTACTGCCGGATCAGCGATGCGCGACCCAGGTTGCTGGCACCGATCACCCTGGTGCGGCGCGCGTTCAATCCGTCGGCGCCGTTGCAGAATTTCATTGGGCTGGCGCGGGAGTTGGCGGGGGTTTATCGCAAGGGTTGAAGGGCGATGGAACGTCAATCGACCACAAATAACTTTGCGCCAATGGCAGTGGAGGAACGATGCCCCTCCATGTCATTGCCCACCTGATAACTCATCCCGGCAGTCAGCGTGAACTGCCGGCCATCTTCCAGTTCGGTGTGCAACTCACCTTCCAGGCACAGCAGGATATGCCCGCGCCAACACCAGTGATCCGCCAGGTAACCGGCGCTGTATTCGACCATGCGCACGCGGGTTGAACCGAACTGGCAGGTGCGCCAATACGCACTGCCGGTTTCGCCGGGATGCATCACCGGCTCGAGGGTCGACCAGTCGGTGGTGCCAAAGGGGATTGCGGTCAGGTCCATGGTTTTCTCGGCATTGAATAGGTATGGATGAACCGTATCTATAAGGTGAATGCCGCGATAGAGACAGATCCGCTGCATTTGCGGGATACAGGGCGATGACTCTTGGTATCCTGCCAAGCCTCTTCGCATGGAAGCCCGTCGATGAAGAACGATCCATCCTTTGTTGTGCATGAGACCGAGCACTGGCTGCTCAATCATCACCTGTCATCCGCACTGCCGGGCTACCTGATGCTGGGTGCCAAGGCGCCGGTTGACTCACTGGCCGAGATGCCCGATGCGGCGCTCGCGGAGCTGGGTGGGTTGCTGGCCAAAACCCAGCGGGTCATGGAGGCTCAGTTGAAGCCCAAGTGGCTTTACATCAGCCGGTTCGGGCATATGCCGGGCTTCCCGCTGCACTTTCATTTCATACCGGTGTATGGATGGGTTGAAGCGCTGTTCTGGCAGGATGAGCGCTATCGGGTGCTGCAGGATTTCGGGACGCAGCAGAAGGCTACCGACGGTGCGGAGCTGACGCTTTTTATCTGGCGGGAGTTTGGTGAGAGCCCTACGCCGCCGGTGGTTCAAGGAGCTTCGGTGAGCGAGGTGATCAGGTGTTTGCGTACGGAGTTCAATACCCAGGACGACACATGACCTGTGGCGAGGGAGCTTGCTCCCGCTGGGCTGCGCAGCAGCCCCAAGAAGGTCAGCGAGTTCTTTCAGTCAGATTGCGCTGGCTTTATTGGGGCCGCTTCGCGACCCAGCGGGAGCAAGCTCCCTCGCCACAGCAAGCGCCCTCACCACAGTTTTTCCGTGTCAGCGCAAACGGCGCAGGTGTTTACGCATAGGAATACAGGCCAACTGCAACCCCGATGGCGAGTGGTAGATCGCCTGCTCATCGCCCACATACCCACACCGCCGATAAAAATCCGCCGCATTCAACGTCGCGTCCAGGATCACTTCCTCGATCCCCAATTCCTGCGCCAACGCTTCCAGATACGCCAGTATCTGCTTGCCAATCCCGCGTCCGGTAAACCCGGGCAGCACAAACAGCGCACCGATTTCGTTGTTCGCCAGATCCAGCATGCCGGTGGCCACAGGTTCACCGTTTAGGCAGCCCAGGTAAAAATGCTTGTCCATCAGCGTGTCGTAACCGTCCTTGGCTGCGCCTCGCGTCCACAACATCATCTGCTCGGACGTATAGGCGCCGATGCATTGGCTGCGTATGGCCAACAGGCGAATGTCGAAGGCTGCCTGTGCATCTTCCAGCGTGGCGCGTCGTACCTCGAGCATCTGTCCCTCCATGGACGTCAGGCGTTCTCGTCACCCGGCCGGGTAAACGAATAGCGATCAATATCGGTCCTCAACTGCCAGCCCTGGCCCTGCCAATAACGGGCAGCGCTGTCGTTGGTCTTGAACACATCCAGGTGGCATTTGCGGATGCCCAATTGCGCCAGGCTGGTGAGGCAGCGCTCAACCAACGCGTTCGCAATACCCTGGCGCCGATACGCGGGCAGCACCAGCAGGTGCTGCAAATACCCGCGCCGGCCATCGTGCCCGCACATCACGCACCCAACCAGCCCCCCGTCGACCTCGGCGACGAAACTCATGCCTGGATTGCGCTCCAGGTAACGCTCAGTGGCCTCGCGGGAGTCGGCGTCGCGCAGGGAGATGCCAGGCGTTTTCTGCATCAGTTCGAGCACGGCGTCGTAGTCGGCAGTGCTCATTACGCGAATAGTGACCATGGTGTTCAAAGCCCTCTGGGTTCGCACTGATTTTGCCTGTAGTTGTGCCGGTCGCGCACGCATAAATACACGACCGGATAACCGCTTGAGTCAACGCAGCTGAAACCAGGTGGTTTTCAGCTGCGTGTACTTGTCAAAAGCGTGCAGCGACAAATCACGCCCGAACCCGGATTGCTTGCCACCACCGAACGGCACCGCCACATCCAGAGCGTCGATGGTGTTGACCGACACCGTCCCGGCATTCAGGGCACGGGCCACACGGTGCGCACGGTTGAGGTCATCACTCCAGACCGAGGCCGCCAGGCCGTAGAGGCTGTCGTTGGCCTGCTGTATCGCCTGCTCTTCCGTGTCGAAAGCGCTCACCGCAAGCACCGGGCCGAACACTTCATCACGGGACAGGGCCATGTCGCGGGTCACGTCGGCAAAAATGGTTGGCTGGATGAAGTTGGAGGAGCCATTGATGGTCAACTGTTCGCCACCGCACAACAGCCTGGCGCCCTCCCCCTGGGCCTGGCTGATGGCGTGCATGATGCGTGCGGTTTGCTGACTGTCGACGATGGCACCGGCCGCACTGCCGGGGTCCAGCGGATCACCCGGTATCCAGGCGCGCGACTTGGCGATCAGGCGCTCGACGAATTCGTCATGGATGGAGCGTTGCACGTAGAGACGGGAGTTGGCCGAACACACTTCGCCCTGGTTGAAAAAGATGCCGAAGGCGGCCTTCTGCGCCGCAAGGTCCAGGTCCTGGCAGTCCTCAAACACCAGGTTCGGGCTCTTGCCGCCACACTCCAGCCACACCTGTTTCAGGTTGGACTGGGCGGAATACTGCATGAAGTATTTGCCCACCTGAGTGGAGCCGGTGAACACCAGGCAATCCACGTCGGGGTGCAGCCCCAGGGCCTTGCCGGCACTTTCGCCGAGGCCGGGCACCACATTCAACACACCTTCCGGGACACCGGCTTCCAGGGCAAGCTGGGCCAGGCGCAGGGCAGAAAACGGCGACTGCTCGGCAGGTTTCAAGACCACGCTGTTACCGGCCGCCAACGCCGGCGCGAGTTTCCAGGCGGCCATGTCGAGCGGGAAGTTCCACGGCACCACCGCCGCGATCACCCCCAGTGCTTCACGCGTGATGGTTGCCAACGCGTTGTGAGCGGTGGGCGCGACTTGATCGTAGAGCTTGTCGAGGGCTTCGCCGTACCAGGCAAACACATTGGCGGCGCCGGGCACGTCAACGTTGTAGGCGTCCATCACCGGTTTGCCCATGTTCAGCGAATCGAGCAGCGCCAGTTCCTCGCGGTGGGTCATCAGTAATTCGGAGAGCCTGATCAAAATTTTCTTGCGCTCCACCGGCGGCATCCGTCGCCAGGGGCCGGTCTCGAAAGCCTGGCGAGCGCTGCGCACGGCCAGGTCGACTTCTGCGTCACCGCAGGCTGCAACCCGCGACAGCAACTGCTGGGTCGCAGGGTTAATGGCATCGAAGGTCGCCCCGGATGCCGCATTCACTGAGCGGCCACCGATCAGGGCGGTGTTGATGAACGTCTGGCGGGCAACACGCTGTTGCCAGTAGTTAAGGTCGAACACGTTGTACTCCCAATGAATGGCGATGGATAGACGAGGGGTTCACTCGGCGATCTGCAGTTCCGGCATCTTCACGCGCAGCCCCCGCGTGATGCCCAGCAGGCACAGGAGCCCAAGCCCCATCCAGCACAGGCCGATGGTGAACGACAGGCTGGAAAGGCTGCTCCATAGCCAGATCGTGCTGAGGAACCCCAGCGCCGGCACAACCGCGTACAGCAAGTAGTTCCTGGTACCGCGCAACTTCTGGTCGACCAGGTAGTGCTTGATCACCGCCAGGTTCACCGCCGAGAACGCAAACAGCGCACCGAAGCTGATCATGTTGGCGACGGTATCCAACGTGATGAACAAGGCAATCAGCGAGAACAGGCTGACCAGCACGATGGCCGTGGCGGGCACGCGCTTTTTCGTCACCAGCTTGCCGAGCACGCGGGGCAGCGCGCCGTCACGCCCCATGGCGAACAGCACCCGCGACACACTGGCCTGGGAGACCATCGCCGAGGCGAAGCAACCGGCGACATAGGTTGCGGTAAAGGCGGTCACCAGCAGTTCGCCGCCCACCCGGCGCATCACATCCACCGAGGCGGCATCCGGGTCGACGAAGCTGTTCCATTGCGGGAACACCATTTGCGCGAAATACGAAACCAGCAGGAACAGCAGGCCGCCGAACAGCGACACCACCATGATCGCCAACGGGATGGTGCGGCGTGGGTTGGGGGTTTCCTCGGCCATGGTCGACACCGCATCGAAGCCAAGAAACGACAGGCACAGCACCGCGGCGCCCGCCATGATCAGCGGCGCGCTGAAGCCTTCATGGTGGAATGGCGCCAGCAGCGACACGGGTGCGGACTGCTCGCTCAGGGTGTGCACCGACAACGCCACGAACACCACGATGAACACCAACTGAGCGACGATGAGTATCCAGTTGACCCGGGTGATGGACTCGATGCCCACCAGGTTCAGCGTGGTCACCAGGGCAATCGAGCCGAGCACCCACACGGCGGTCGGCACCCCGGGAAAATACTCGGACATGTAGATGCCGATCAGCAAATAGCTGAGCAACGGCAGGAAGATGTAGTCCAGCAACAGGGTCCACCCGGCGATGAAGCCGAAGTAGGCGCCAAACGCCTTGCGGGTGTAGGAGTAGACCGAGCCCGAATAGGGATGCGCCTGGACCATGCGCCCATAGCTGTAGGCCGTCAGCAGCATGGCGGCGAGGGTCAGCATGTAGGCGGTCGGCAAGTGGCCCTTGGTCATTTGGGTCACCAGCCCGTAGGTGGTAAACACCGCCAGCGGCACCATGTACGCCAGGCCGAACAGCACCAGCCCGATAAGACCCAGCGGCTGACGGAAGCGGCGGGACGAGGCGGCTTTGGGTGAGGATTGATGAGCGGGTGTATCGGTCACGTTTGTTATTGTATTCATGGGTGACTCCTGGAAATGGGGATGCAGGGCGTCGCGGCATTCGATGGCATCGATGCCGTTCAGCGTTGCCTGATGGAGGTTGCGCACCACCCCTCGCCTGGGGTGGCGCGCTGGTCACTTCAGCGTTTTCCCGCGATCCGTGCGGTGCGATCCACGGCGATGCGGGTCTTTTCAACCAGCTCGTCCAGCTCAGTGCGCGTGGCCACCAGTGCTGGCGCCATGATCATGCGGCCCAGCGTCGAGCGAATGATTACGCCCTCTTCGAAACCAAACGTGCGGCACTGCCAGGCCAGGTCGTTTTCGTTCTCGAAGCGCTTGCGGGTACTCTTGTCTTCGGCGAACTGCAAGGCCGCAAGCAGACCCGTGCCCTGGATCTCGCCGATCATCGGGTGATTGCCAAACACTTCATGGAGGATTTTTTGCAGGTACGGTCCGGTGTCGTTCTTCACCTGGCGCACGATGCCTTCGTCCCGCAGCGCCTTGAGGTTGGCCAGCGCCACCGCCGCCGCCACCGGGTGCCCGGAATAGGTCAGCCCGTGGGCAAACACGCCGCCGCGCTCCACCAGCGCATCGGCCACGCGCTTGCTCAGCACCAGGCCACCCATCGGCAGGTAACCGGAGGTCAGGCCCTTGGCGATGGACAGGGTGTCGGGCTCGAAACCGAAGTGTTGATGGGCGAACCATTCGCCGGTACGGCCAAAGCCACCAATCACCTCATCGGCACACAGCAGCACATCGTATTGCCGGCAAATGCGCTGGATCTCGGGCCAGTAGCTTTCCGGCGGGAAGATCATGCCGCCCGCGCCCTGGAACGGCTCGGCGATAAACCCGGCGACGTTTTCAGCGCCCAGCTCGAGGATTTTCTCTTCCAGCTGCAAGGCGCAGCGGCGGCCGAACTCGGCAGGCGTCAGCTCACCGCCATGGGCGTACCAGTAGGGTTCGTCAATGTGTGCCACGTCGGGAATCAGGCCGCCCATCTCGTGCATGAACTTCATGCCGCCCAGGGCAGACGCCGCCAGCGTGGAGCCGTGATAACCATTCCAGCGCCCGATCATGATTTTTTTCTGCGGTTGGCCGACCACTTGCCAGTAACGGCGCACGGTACGGATCAGTACTTCGTTGGCCTCGGAGCCGGAGTTGGTGTAGATCACGTGGCTGTAGTGGCCCGGCAACAGGCTGAAGAGCAACTCCGACAGCTCGATCACCGCCGGGTGGGTGGTGTGGAAGAACATGTTGTAGTACGCCAACTGGTCCATCTGGGCGGCAGCGGCAGCGGTCAAGTCCCTGCGACCGTAACCCAGCTGGGTGCACCACAGGCCCGACATGCCGTCCAGGTAACGCTTGCCTTCGCTGTCCCACAGGTAAAGGCCCTCACCGCGCACCATCACCCGCGGGCCTTCGGCATTCAGCGCTTTTTGATCGACAAATGCATGGATGTGGTGGGCCGCATCCGACTTCTGGTAGTCCTCGGTCAGGCGGTTCAGTTGGGCGGGTACGTTCATGGTATTTCTCTCTTATTAGTAGTGACGCAAGGGCGAGCAACGCCGCTCAGCGGTGCTTGCTCATGTAGCTTTCAAGGGGGTCTTTGCTCAGCACTCCCTGGGCTTCGGCCAGCGAATCGATAAACAGGGCAAACAGTTCCGATTGCGCGCCGATATCGAGCTTGGTGTAGATGTGTTTGCGGTGGGACTTGATGGTGTCTTCCGAGACGTCGAGGCGTTCGGCCAGCGAACGGGTGGAATGCCCGCGCAGGATCAGTTGGGCTATCCGGCATTCCCGCTCGGTCAATATCGACGAGCCGAAGTTGTTCAGCGCCGAGTGAATGCGCTGCTCCAGCAGGTTTTCGAATCGCGCCCCCTGGGCATCCAGGCCAACGAAATGCTTGCCCAGCACCGCCAGCACCCACGGCGCGATGCGTTTGAATTGGCCGGTGATGGTGGCGTCGAGCTTTTGCGTAAAGGCCAGCGACACCGCCAGGCTCGAGCCGTTGCTCGACTGCAGGATGTAGTTCAGCTCATCCTCCAGATGGGAGTGGCGGTAAAACGACTGGAAGTATTCGCTGAGCTCGAAGTGATCGGGGGCGACCTCGGCCAGCTCGTAACACCCGGAGCTGACGCCCTCCACACAGGCCCCGTAAAACGGGTCGAGCAGATAAAACCCCGACAGGTACTGGCGCACATTGCCTTGTGGCAACCATGGCCCGTCCAGCTCGAACAGCGCACTGGGCATGCCGCCGCGCGGGTAGAAATACAGCGTGGTGGCCTGGATCGGCTGGAGATAACCGAGAGCCTCGAACAAGGTCGCGGCGAACCCCGATTGCCCGATGCTATCGGTCACCCGGGCCATCTGTTCGAACCATTGCGCAGAAGAAAGCCGGTCGTTTTCCACTTCAAACACTCGCTGAAAGAACTGCAAGGATGGTTGCACACCCGCTCCATCCTCGAAATCACCCGATAGGGTGAGCCTGCATCCGATATTTATGCTCACTTCCCAGCTTAATAATATTTTATTAAAAACCGCTCTCCCCCTAGCCTTGAAGCCATGCCCAAGCTGAATCCAACTGCATTACGCAAGGACAGACACATGACTCAAGCAATAACAAAAACAGACACGCTGGTGGTGGGAGCCGGTCAGGCTGGCGTCGCCATGAGCGAGCACCTGAGCAAGCAAGGCGTGCCGCACCTGGTGCTGGAGCGCAGCCGTATCGCCGAGCGCTGGCGCACCGGCCGCTGGGACTCGCTGGTCGCCAACGGCCCGGCCTGGCATGACCGTTTTCCGGGCCTGGCCTTCGATAACGTCGCCCCCGATGGCTTTGCGCCGAAAGAGCGTGTGGCGGACTACTTCGAAGCCTATGCACGCAAGTTCAATGCACCGATTCGTACCGGCGTCGACGTGACCTCGGTGGTGCGCAATATCGGTCGCCCCGGCTTCACCATCCACACCAGCGAAGGCGTGATCGAAGCCAACCGCGTGGTGGCGGCCACCGGGCCGTTCCAGAAGCCGGTGATTCCGGCGATTGCCCCTCAAGACAGCGTGCTGCACCAGATCCACTCCGCCGACTACCGCAACCCCGCGCAACTGCCGGCCGGCGCGGTGCTGGTGGTGGGGGCGGGTTCCTCCGGGGTGCAGATCGCCGACGAACTGCAACGCTCCGGGCGCCAGGTGTACCTGTCGGTGGGTGCTCACGACCGCCCACCGCGTGCCTATCGCAACCGCGATTTCTGCTGGTGGCTGGGCGTGTTGGGTGAGTGGGACCAGGCCGCGATGAAACCCGGCCGCGAGCACGTGACCATTGCGGTGAGCGGCGCCCACGGTGGCAAGACCATCGACTTCCGCGAGCTGGCCCAACAAGGCATGACCCTGGTCGGCCTGACCCAATCCTTCAACGGCAGCGTTGCGAGCTTCCAGCCCAACCTGGTGGAAAACCTGGCCCGCGGCGATGAGAACTACCTGGCCCTGCTGGATGCGGCGGATGCCTATATCGAGCGTAACGGCCTCGACCTGCCGCCAGAGCCCGAAGCGCGTCGTGTGTTTCCCGATGCCGAGTGCATCAAGCACCCGATCCTGGAACTGGACCTGGCCAAGGCCGGTATCACTTCAATCATCTGGGCCACCGGGTTTGCCGTGGATTACAGCTGGCTGAAGGTCGATGCATTTGACGCCGCCGGCAAGCCGCAGCACCAGCGCGGCGTGGCCAGCGAGTCGGGCATCTACTTCCTCGGTTTGCCATGGCAGTCGCGCCGGGGCTCGTCGTTTATCTGGGGGGTGTGGCATGACGCCAAGTACGTGGCCGACCATATCGCCATCCAGCGCCAATACCTTGAGTACCGCGAACCGGCACCGGTTGTTCACACCTCACCTGTCAGCGCCTGATCACTTTTTTCTGGAGTTTTTTTGATGCCTACTCACACTCGCATCCGCATGTTCAACACCAAGGAAACCTACCCTAACCAGAGCCTGGACAATGACCTGTGCCAGGCCGTACGCGCCGGCAACACGGTGTATGTACGGGGCCAGGTGGGCACCGATTTCGACGGCAACCTGATCGGCCTTGGCGACCCGCGCGCGCAAGCCGAACAGGCAATGAAAAACGTCAAGCAACTGCTGGAAGAGGCCGGCAGCGACCTGAGCCACATCGTCAAGACCACCACCTACCTGATCGACCCGCGCTACCGCGAGCCGGTGTACCAGGAAGTCGGCAAGTGGCTCAAGGGCGTGTTCCCGATCTCCACCGGGTTGGTGGTTTCGGCCCTGGGCCAGCCACAGTGGCTGATGGAAATCGACGTGATTGCAGTCATCCCCGAGTAACCCAAGGAGGCACGACATGACCTTTTCAATCGTCGCCCGCTGCGCGGAAACCGGCCAGATGGGCATTGCCATCAGCTCATCGAGCATCGCCGTAGGCGCCCGCTGCCCATGGCTGCGGCCCGGCGTGGGTGCGGTCTCGACCCAGAACATCACCCTGCCCGCCCTGGGCCCGGACGTACTCGATCTATTGGAGCAAGGCCTTGCCCCTGCCGATGCCGTAGACAAGGCCCTGACCCGCAACGGCTACAGCCAATACCGGCAACTGACGGCGATTGATCACCTCGGGCGCACGGTGCATTTCAGCGGCAACGAAACCCTTGGCACCCACAATGCGGTGTCTGGCGAACAGTGCGTGGCCGCCGGCAATATGCTCGCCAACCGCGCGGTGATCGAGGCGATGGTCAAGGCCTTCGAGCAAGGCGAAGGCCAACTGGCAGACCGCCTGCTGGCCGCGATGCATGCGGCCATTGCCGCCGGGGGCGAAGCCGGGCCGGTGCATTCCGCCGCGCTGGTGGTGGTGGGCGAGCTGACCTGGCCGATCATCAACCTGCGGGTGGATTGGGCCGATGAGCAGCCGATCGCCGAGCTGCAAAAGCTCTGGGACGCCTACCGTCCACAGGTGCAGGACTACATCGACCGCGCCCTCGCCCCGGACCGCTCCCCTGGCTACGGCGTGGCCGGAGACGACCGATGAGCACCAGCCGCGAACTGCTGCAGGCGCTGGTGGGGTTTGATACCACCAGCCGCGAATCCAACCTGAAGCTGATCGAGTTCGTGCGCGATTACCTGGCAGGGTTCGGCGTGCCTTGCGAGTTGATCTACAACGATGAGCGCAGCAAGGCCAATCTGTTCGCCACCCTCGGCCCGGCGAATGTGCCCGGGATTGTGCTGTCGGGGCACACCGATGTGGTGCCGGTAGATGGCCAGCCGTGGACGTTGCCGCCGTTTGAGTTGACCGAACGCGACGGCAAGCTGTTTGGCCGGGGCACGGCGGACATGAAGGGCTACATCGCCTGTGTACTGGCGCTGGTGCCGGCCTTGGCAAGCGCAGACTTGCGCATGCCGGTGCACATCGCCCTGTCCTACGACGAGGAAGTCGGCTGCCTTGGGGTGCGTTCGTTGCTCAAGGTGCTGGAACAATGGCCGGTGAAACCGCTGCTGTGCATTATCGGCGAGCCCACCGAGTTGAAGCCGGTGCTGGGCCATAAAGGCAAGCTCGCCATGCGCTGTGAAGTGCATGGTGAGGCCTGCCATTCGGCGTATGCGCCCCAGGGCGTGAATGCGATCGAGTATGCGGCCGAGTTGATTGGTGAGCTGGGGCGAATCGGCCAGCGGCTCAAGGTGCATCAGGACGAGCGCTTTGACCCGCCGTTCAGCACCGTGCAAACCGGGGTAATCTCCGGGGGCAAGGCGTTGAATATCGTACCTGCCGATTGCCGTTTTGACTTTGAAGTGCGCGCCCTGCCCTCGATGGACCCGGGTGAAGTGGCCGAGGAGCTGCAAGCCTATGCGATGCAGCAGGTGTTGCCGCGGATGCAGGCGGTGAGCCGGCAGAGTGCGATTCGCTTCAGTGAGTTGTCGGCGTACCCGGGGCTGGCCACCGACCAGCGCAGCCAGGCGGCGGAGCTGATTGCGGCGTTTTGCGGCTCGCGGGAATTTGGCACCGTGGCGTTCGGGACCGAGGGTGGGTTGTTTGATGCGGCGGGCATTCCGACGGTGGTGTGCGGGCCTGGGAGCATGGACCAGGGGCATAAGCCGGATGAGTTTGTGAGTGTTGCGCAACTGAAGGCTTGCGATGCCATGTTGTTGCGCATGCTCGACTCGATTCGCGCCTGAAACGCGGGCCAAATGTGGGAGCGGGCTTGCTCGCGAATGCGGTGTGACAGTCACCCGATGTATTGACTGATCCACCGCTTTCGCGAGCAAGCCCGCTCCCACATTTTTAGTTCTGTGTCTAACCTAACAACCGCGCCAGCTCTTCCCGGCAATACTCCACAAACAACTGCACCGGCTTGGTCAACGGCGCCCGCCGCAACCACACCGCCGACAACCCCGACCCCGTCACCGTCTCCGCCAACGGCACGCACACCAGCTTCTGCCCGTCATAGGAATACGGCGAAAACGGCTTGGTCACCAGGATCGAAAACCCGAACCCGCGCCCCACCATCCCCCGCACCATCTCGATCGACGGCGAACTGAAGACAATATTCGGCGTCAGCCCACGCTCTTCAAAGATGCTCACGAAGTACGTCCGGCTCGGCAGCACATCCAGCAAAATCATCGGTTCCAGCACCAAGTCCGCCAACGACACCTTGGCCTGTTGCGCAAACCGGTGATCCGCCGGCAGCAACGCATAGGGTTGCTGCGGCGGCATCAGCGGCGTGGTCTCGATGGCGCTGCCCAAGTCATGCTCAAACAGCATCGCCACATCGATACTGCCGGCCGTCAGCGCCTGCACCAGTTCCTGCTGTTCGCCATCGCGCAGACGGATCTCCACCCCCGGCCAACGCTCCCGGAAACCGGCAATCAAGCGCGGCAAATACAGCGGTGCCACGGTTTCGAAGCAACCGATATCGATCTGCCCCGCCACCACGTCATTGTCTGCCAGGGCGTTCTGCTCAAACTCATGGGCCACCCGCAGCAGCTCCAGGGCCTTGCGATAGAACCGCGCACCGCTCGGCGTCAGTGACACCCCTTGGGCGTGATGGCGGATAAACAGCTGCACACCGAAGCTGTCTTCCAGTTGCTTGATGGCCGTCGACACCGACGGTTGCGCGATATAGAGCTTGCGCGAGGCCTCTGCCACGCTGCCGCACTCGGCCGTGGTTACAAAATATCTGAGCTGGCGCAGGTTATAGGCAGCCATCGGGACCTCCATAAACGTGGGATTTCGCCCCAAACAAGTGCGTGAAAATCGGCTTTTTCACACTGATTCAAGTGCATGCAACATACCGGAGCAAAAAACCCCGCGAGATATTATTTTTAAGGTCTATAGCAACAAACTTACTAATTTACCTCCCTGTGACCATTGCACATGATCACTCCAACAACAAAAGCGACGCACACGCGCCGCCCAGCGAAGTACGTCAACGTACTCACCTTGCCTTGGAGCTCGTCATGGTTACCACTGCAACATCCTCCGCCCCGCTTATCGAAAAACACACGATTGGATACGTGCCCCCGGAAGATCGCCACGGAAAGGTAAGAGACCTGTTCACCCTGTGGTTCGGCGGCAACATTGCGCCGTTGCCCATCGTCACCGGCGCGCTGGCCGTGCAACTGTTCGGCCTTAACCTGGTGTGGGGCATCATCGCCATCCTCGTCGGCCATCTCGTCGGCGGCGTGCTGATGGCGCTGCACTCGGCCCAGGGCCCGCAGATGGGCATCCCGCAAATGATCCAGAGCCGCGCCCAGTTCGGCTCCCTTGGCGCACTGCTGGTGGTGGTGATCGCCGGCGTGATGTACATCGGCTTCTTCGCCTCCAACATCGTACTGGCGGGCAAATCCCTGCACGGCGTCGTCGACGCGATCCCGGTACCGGTAGGCATCGTCATCGGCGCCATCGGCTCCGGGATCATCGGCATCATCGGCTACCGCTTCATCCACGTCCTCAACCGCATCGGTACCTGGGTGCTGGGCGCGGGCATCGTGCTGGGGTTCGGCTACATCTTCACCCATGTGCAGACGGCCGACTTCCTGACACGCGGTAACTTCAACATTTCCGGCTGGCTGGCCACCGTGTCATTGGCGGCGCTGTGGCAGATCGCGTTTGCGCCGTATGTGTCTGACTACTCCCGCTACCTGCCGGCGGATGTGCCGGTGGCGTCGACCTTCTGGACCACCTATCTGGGCACCGTGCTCGGTTCCAGCCTGTCGTTCATCTTTGGTGCGGTTGCGGTACTGGCTACGCCGGTGGGCATGGACACCATGGACGCGGTCAAACTGGCGACCGGCTCCATTGGACCGCTGATGCTGTTGCTGTTCCTGCTCAGCGTGATCAGCCACAACGCACTTAACCTGTACGGCGCCGTGCTGTCATTGATCACCCTGGTACAGACCTTTGCCTACCGCTGGATCCCGACCGCCAAGGCGCGTGCCGTGATCTCGGTGCTGGTGCTGGCGGCGTGCTCGATTGCGGCGGTGTTTGCGTCGAAGAATTTTATCGGGCACTTCGTGGACATGGTGCTGGTGCTGCTGGTGGTGCTGGTGCCGTGGACGGCGATCAACCTGATCGACTTCTACGCGATCCATAAGGGCAAGTACGACATCGGTTCGATCTTTCGCGTGGATGGAGGGATCTACGGGCGGTACAACCCTCAGGCGCTGGTGGCCTATGCGGTGGGGATTGTGGTGCAGATTCCGTTTATGAATACGCCGCTGTATGTCGGGCCGATTTCGGCGCATATCAACGGGGCGGATTTGTCCTGGTTGGTGGGGTTGGTGGTGACGT